>CAKPAK010000007.1 GCA_934132915.1 uncultured Bacilli bacterium | reverse complement strand
GTTTTATCAGCCAAGTAGAAAATACAAATAAAGAATATAAGAATATTCAAAAATTATCAACAACTCTTACAAATGTTGACTCTAATATTAAAGAAAACAGTAAAAAAATAAAAATACTTACTGAAAATAATGAGGCATTAGAATTACGAGTTAAAAGTCTTACTGAAAAAAATAAGTTAAAAGATAATGAAATCGATGAATTAAAAGAAGAAAATAATTCTTTATTTGCAGAACTTAACTATTTTAAAAATAAGTTTATAAGACTTATTAAATTTATAAAAAATAGATTATTTAATAGAAAAGATAGAGATAAATATCGTGATTTTTCAAGAGATTTATACAAACATAGCATTATTGAAGATGATACAGTTAAAGAATTAAATGATACTTATAAATTTAGCAAGGAACATGATTTAGGTAAAGAAAAAGATGATTATGATATAGAAATCTAATCATCTTTTAATATATTATAATGACAATTAGGGCAACCTATCCCATTAGTAATATGATTAATTCTTTGAATCCAGCTATTACCACATTTTGGACATAGCCAAAATACTTTTTTTGAACTACCATAAGAATAATTTTCTGGAAAAAGTCCTTGTTTATTATTTTTATTATAATCCCACATATTTAATATTTTTTTATGTGTAGAAGATAAATCATTTATTCCTTTTATAATGATCTTATTAGAACAAATTGGACATCCTCTTCCTTTTGATTTATTTGAAATGCTTGCTTTCCATTCGTGTTTATTATTACAAATCCACCATACCTTTTTATGACTTCCACTAAATACACAATCAGGATAAATACCTAACTTATTATTTAGACTATAATCCCATTCTTGTAATAAATCTGGATTTGTAGTTGCTAAATCATTATATCCTTTTAATATTTTCTGATTAGAACAATATGGACAATTATTATTGTCAATAGTTCTATGACTTATTGTGCATTCATACTCGTGATTATTTTTGCAAATCCACCACACTTTTCTTGAAGATGTTGCATAAAATTGTGATGGTAATAATCCCTTGTTTTTTTCATAATTCCATTCTTTTGCTATTTCAGGATAGAGTACTTCTAATGATTTTTGCTTTATAGTAAACGAAACTAATTTTAAAATTTCCATTCTATCATTATTGATATTAACATAAACTTCTTTATTGTAAATATTTTTAATTAACTCGTAAATTGTTTTATCAAGAATTTTATAGTTATCATTTGTTTCTACACATATATCTTTTGAAGAACTATTTAATAATGGACAATTTTTTTCTCTTATTCTATATAAAGTGAGATTATTTTCATAACATAATTTATTTTTTTCTATATCTCTATCTATATCTTTATGCCAATTTGCACCATCATATTCAATCCCTATATTTTTATTTTTTATATAAATATCTATTTCTTTACCATTCAAAAATGTTGGTTGATAGCTTTCAATTATTTGATTATCTACCTTATTCAAATAATAAACTATTGCTTTTTCTGGAAATGATATGCTTTTTTCTTTTGAACATTTTGGGCATCCTCTTCCGTTAATTTTATGCGAAATACTAGTTTTATAAGAATGTCCATTTTCGCAAATCCACCACACTTTTTGCGATGAGCTAGGTGTAACATTTTCTGGCAATATTTTATTTTTATTATAATCCCATTCTTGTATTAAAAATGGATATTTTTCTTTTAAATTTCCATTTTGGATTATTAAAGTGTTAATTCTCTTATTTATAGCATTGTCAGTAGAACATTTATTACATAATATAGTATCTTTAGTTTTTGATAATGCTCTAACAAATTTTTTGTTACATTTACTGCATATCCAATTAACTTTAGTATGACTATTTACAGAGAGTTTATAAGGATCAATTCCTGATAATTTATTCAATTCAAAGTTCCAGTATTTTTTCCAATTTGGTTTCAATGTAAATATATCATTTAATCCTTGTTTTATTTTTTTATTACTGCAAAAAGGACACCCCTTATTTTTTTCTTTTGCATATAAAAACGATTCATATGATTCTCCACATTTATTGCATTTCCACCAGACTTTTTTTTCTGATCCTTTGCTAATTTGATTAGGTTTTACATTATTTAGACTATAATCCCATTCTTGTAATAATTCTGGATTTGTTGTTGCTAAATCATTAATGCCCTTTACAATAAGTTTATTAGAACAAATTGGGCATCCCACTCCTTTTGTTTTGGATCTCACAATTTGTTGATATGAGTGTTGCTTTTCACATTTCCACCAAACTAATTTTTGACTTCCAATTGTTATTTTATTTAGTAGATCATTATCATTTTTTTCATAATCCCAATATTTCATAATTTCTTTATTATCTTTTAATAAATTACTCATAATTCCACCTGCTTTAATTACTAACTATTTTTAAAATAATCTTTATTCAATATTAAATATGTAATATTTGTTAACTTGTATCATCTTATTCATTCATTAAACTCTTATTAGTTTGCATATTCATTATAGTGTGTAATTTTTCATTGTACATAATGTTTTTCTGTTGCAATAATTAACAAATTTTCTACGCTATCTTCTAACACAACATTTTTTATATTTATATTTCTAAAATTAAAATCATGAATTTTTATATCTTTCTTGATCATGTTTAAATTTGTTAATTTTTTGTAGTTCAACAATAGTTTTATTAAATACATTTTTTGCTATCCATTCATCATTTTGTTTTAAATTATGTTTCCCTCTAACAAAATTATTTTCAATATACTTAATAAAATCAGAATTACTCTCAACAAATGTATCATTTAACAAATTTTCAAAATCATTTTCATCTAAAGTATCTATTACATTTTTAGTCATTTCTTTTGTTGTTTCATATACCTCTGTATTTTTTACATTAAATAATATATAATCACATATTTCATCTTCTAAACCTACAATTTCACTTATATGTTTTGGTTCATAAATCATATATTCATCCATAATAACTCGTTTAAGGCTACTTGGCACTAATTCAAAATTAGGTATATTTGATAATTCTTTTTTGATATTATTATTTAATCTATCAGTAATTTGATCAGCAATTTTTAATGAACTAAGATATGATTGCCTATCTAAATCAGCATCAAAAAATGGAACTTTTTTCCCTTTTTTATCGTAAAATTTTAATTTTCCAAAAGAATATTTACCACCAAATTCTTCAATTTCATCTGCTTTTGCAATAACTTCTTCAGAATTATCAATACTTACTGGTAAATTTTTTTCTTCAAAATAAGCTGTTTCTAATACCTTTGCAACTTTTAAATCATAACTATGTCCAGTATATGAAGTAACTATTACTTTATCACCCTTATAAATATTTTTATCATTACAAATATAGTAGTATTCGTTTTTATCTTGTTTAGTTGTGTATTTCACCTTTAAAACATAATATTTATTTCCTTTATACTTTTTAAATTTACATGGTTTGTTTCCAGCTTTTAAAAAACCATAGAAATATAATTTTTTTTGCCAATCTTTAGATGAATTTGCTAATTTTTGAATTTGTTCATTTGTCATAGATTCGAGCAAATATTTTTCTATTTTTTTAATATTAGCTTTTTTCATAACAATTTCATAATAATCTTTATTTTTAGACATAGAAGCAATAGCCTTTTGCTGATTTACAAGCTCATTATAAGCTTGAATTAGATAATCTGGATCATTTTTGATTTTTTCATAATCCACAAATGCCTCGCTTAAATATTTAGGTACAAATATTATTTTCGTCACATAATCAGCAACATTCATAATCACTAATAAATCACTGTTACTCATTTTACTTAATAAAAATTCTAATTGATTATAATAATCATTTTTTGATACCTCTGAAATGATTTTTTTTCTAAATAACTTGTATGGTAAACCGTGCGTTATTTCCGCAAATATTTTTTCTAACTTTTTATCTATGTTTAACACTTGCTCTAATAAACTTTTTTCGTCCATAACCATACTCCTTCCTTTGTTTTATTATAACATGAAACATCATATTGTTTTTTAGTTAATCTGATAAAAATTTAGAAGAATTGATTACAGGTTCAATTTTTTTGTCAAAATTATAATAGAATGATGATTTTTATGATATAATATTATTAGAGATTGATATTTGTGTATCAATTCGTATATTGGAAAAAGTTGTAGATACCTACGACGTTGGCTCCATTTGAAAAATTAACACCCGTTGGGTGTTTTTTTTGTGGAGTAGCTTTGAAGGGAAACCTTCGTCTTGCTTGGCTTTTTTAAGATAAAGAACTTGCTCTTAAAAGAATTATTATAAATCAATTAATTATACACTAAACTAACTTTTATTATTTTTTTTACTATTATTCTTGTTTTATTTATGCAATTGTTAAAAATATCAATTTCACTTTGGTATATTTTTTTATATTCTTCTGAACTTAATGATTGTGAGAAATTTATTTTTCCTTCTTTATCTTTTGCATCCCCATAATGGTAACTTACATATTTATTAATTGTATTATATTGTATTCCTAATTTTTCTAAATACATTTTAAATTCTTGGATTTGTTCATGGCGCATAGAATTACTATTACCACATTTTAAACTAATTCCTTTGACATTATTTTTATATTTAATAAATATATCTGCTTTTTGAACCATTTTATTTTTCCAAGATATAATTGATTCATCATTTTTTATTTTTTTCCAAATAGTTCATATAAAAATTGAATTGAATTTTGATCTAATTCATTTAAGTATTTATTGTTAAATAATTTTACAAAATCATATTCATTCTGATATCCGTTATTCATTTTTTGTCTCCTTTCAAAAAAAGAGAATATACCTTTATGGTATACTCCCGAATAGATATATTTTTCTTGCTAAAATATAAATTATCGACATCAATTTTTAATTCATTATCAACGCAAGAGATAATGTGATTTCATTATAACAAAATTTTACTTATCATTCTAGATATTTTATCATTATTTATCAATAATTAATAATTGCCATATTTACCCTTAATCAATAACTATATATTTTGATTGTACATAACTTTCCTATTCCATTTTAATGATTTTATAAGTAGAAAAGTACTTCTTAAGTATTTTCCTTTGATAAAAAAATAATTCCCCAGAAAGAATTTTTGTATAAACTAATTTGAAGGAGAAATTATGGAAACACAATTAACCAATACAGCTTCTGTCTTAGTTAAAGATTGAAGCCTTTAAAATATATTACCAATACTTACTTTCATAAATTACTTCTTTTGTGATTTCATTAATAGCAACAAATGAAAGATTACCATGGTTGCAACTACTTTTTTTGTAGCATTTATCTTCTATTAGGTAAATAAGAAAATTATCTTTATTTTCTTGGTTGAAGAAATTTGATGTCAATGAGTGATTTTCTTTATTATAATCTTTATAGTAGCCTATCCAAATAGATTGGGACTGATATTTCTTTTGGAAATCTTCTTGATTTAGATTTTTATCTATATAATATAACGAAGTACTTGTTTCTGCTTGAAGTAATCCATTTGTCTGTTCAAATTTTATTTTTTCCACATTATTGGGGATTTCTTTAGGGAATACTTTTGAAGATTTTTCTATTAATGAATAATATTTTTTATCTGTAATGGGATTTTCAAATCTAATAAAAGATATTTCTACTATACTAAAGATATAATAAAATATTAATAAATAAGTAAAAATGATTTTTAGAAGCAAATTCCTTTCTTTACTTATTTTTTTATTGAGAAATTTTTTTAGAATGATAAATAAAGAAATTATGATAGATGGAAGAAAAGAAATAAATAAAACTTTTAATCTAATTTTATTTGGAATGCCAATACTAGTATGAAAGAAAAGAATTCCTATAATGATAGAGAATATTAATGTAATAGTAAGAAATGATAGTTTTAATTTCTTCAATAGTTTAGTCTCCTTTAATATTATTTTTTATTTATATTAAAACAATGTAAGTTTTAAGTATTTTTCGTTTATAGAAAAAAGAGGTTTATTCCCCTTTGTTATCGTATTTATAGAAACCTTCTTTTGAGGATTTACCTAATTTTCCTTCATCGATATATTTTTTTAGTAATTTAGACATTCCTTTGAAGTTATATGGGGCTAGGAAGGATGGAATTTTTACATACATTTGAACAATGTCATAGGCTGTTTTTAGACCTACCGTATCTAGTATTTGGAATGGTCCTTCTGGGGCTCCTGTTCCTAGTGTCCAGGCTGTATCAATGCTAACGGGGTCAGATATTTCATTTACTAGTAAGTCTAGGGCTGAGAATAGAAATGGAATTAACATAGAATTTAATAAATAGCCTGACTTTTCCTTATGAAGTGGTAATGGAATCATATTTATTTCTTTGGCAAAATTCAAGACTTCATCAAAATATTTATTTTCTGTTTTGGCATGTTTCATGACTTCTGCTGTATTATTTTTCCAAATAGAGTTAGCAAAGTGTAAGGCTAAAAATTTGGTTGGTCTTCCTGTATATTTGGCAAGGCGACTTGGTAGCATGGTAGAAGAATTAGTTACTACAATTGTTTTTTCTGGTAGTAATGGAGACATTTTTTGATATAATTCTTTTTTTGCATTAAAGTCTTCAGACATAGATTCGATTACTAAGTCAGCATCTTCTACTGCTTTTTTCATCTCTAGTTCTAGTTTAATATTTTGGAATGCTTCTTCTACTTTTTTAAGACATTCTTCTTTGTTAAATTCTTCTTTTAAAGCGATACCTCGGCACCAATTATTTAGTGTTTTTCCTTCGGGTTTATCCATTAGTTCTATTGCTTCTATGTAGCTTTTTCTTAAATTTTCTAATTTTGGTTTTGTTCTTTCGATACTACTTTTGCTTCGTAGCCATATTGTTACATTAAATCCACAGTAAGCAGATTGAAATGCTATTTGGGAGCCTAATACTCCTCCACCCATTATTGTTATATTTTTCATCTATTTTCTCCTTTCGATATTTAACTAAAGAATACTATATTTTGGAATTGTTGTAAATGATGAGAGAAGTTATTTTTTTATTTGACATTTGTTTTTACAATGATTAGAAAAGTACTGATAGAGAATACTTATGATTTTTGATATTTTTCTAAAGAAAAGAAGTATCCTTTGATTAGGTACTTCTTTTTATGAAGATAGTAATGATGGTTCATTTATTTTTTTTAAGTAAAGTTTTTATATTTTTTGCGAGGTCATAGGCACCTCCGGCACCTAAGCCAATTGAGATAATTACTAGATTAATATCTTTGGTCATTAAATAGTAAATGGTTCCTGAGATAAGGCCGATGGCTAGATTTTGGATAGGAATTAGTTTATTATTGAACCATGGTAATTTTTTGGCAATAAAGCCACAAATAAATGTTACTATGATAGTGACTGTTCCTATAATTGTAGATACATCCATAATACCACTCCTTTCAGTTTATTTTATTATTGCTTTTTTATTCTTTGTAATGGAAAACTCTATTTATTTTAAATTTTCTTTTACTTATTATAAATGAACTAGTAATTTTTTGGGTTGTTACATAAGATAAGATAGAAAGGAGATTTTATATGGGTTGTTTTGATAAAGCAATTAAAAAAATTCAGGAAGATAATTGTAAAACTAGATATATTTGTTGTATTGGGCCTACTGGACCTACTGGGCCTGCTGGTGGTGTAATAGGTCCGACTGGACCTACTGGGCCTCAAGGTGAAAGAGGCTTACAAGGTTTAATTGGTCCGACCGGAGCTCAAGGTATTCAAGGTATTCAAGGTGTTCCTGGACCGACTGGAGCAACTGGACCACAAGGAGTCCAAGGTATCCAAGGAATTCAGGGAAATATAGGTCCGACTGGACCTACTGGACCGACTGGACCTACTGGACCGACTGGACCTCAAGGTGAAGCTGGTGCTCAAGGTGTTGCGGGAGCAATTGGACCTACTGGACCAACTGGACCTACTGGACCTACCGGACCTCAAGGGGATGCTGGTGCACAAGGTGTTGCTGGAGCAATTGGGCCAACTGGACCTACTGGACCTCAAGGGGAAGCTGGTACACAAGGTGTTGCTGGAGCAATTGGGCCAACTGGACCTACTGGACCTCAAGGGGATGCTGGTGCACAAGGTGTTGCTGGAGCAATTGGACCAACCGGACCTACTGGACCTCAAGGGGAAGCTGGTGCACAAGGTGTTGCGGGAGCAATTGGACCAACCGGACCTACTGGACCTCAAGGGGTAGCTGGTGCACAAGGTGTTGCTGGAGCAATTGGACCAACCGGACCTACTGGACCTCAAGGGGAAGCTGGTACACAAGGTGTTGCTGGAGCAATTGGACCAACCGGACCTACTGGACCTCAAGGGGAAGCTGGTGCTACTCCTTCTTTAACAATTGGCACAGTTACAACAGGTGCTCCTGGTAGTCAGGCTACTGCTTCAATCTCAGGAACTACTCCTAATTTTGTTTTAGATTTGACAATTCCACAAGGCCCTACTGGACCTGCTGCTTAAAATTTAGGAGAAATAAAATTGTGAATAAATATAAAGTATGCGTTTATGCAATTTGTAAAAATGAAGAAAAGTTTATTTCTAGGTGGGTAGAATCGATGAAGGAAGCAGATAAAATTTTTGTTCTAGATACTGGTTCAGAAGATAATTCTGTTTCCTTACTTAAAAGTTTAGGAGTTATTGTAAAACAAAAAGTTATTCGTCCATGGCGATTTGATAAGGCTAGAAACCTTTCTTTAGAAATGGTAGATAAAGATACGGATATTTGTGTTTGTACAGATTTAGATGAGGTATTATTGCCGGGATGGAGAAAGAAGTTAGAAAAGAATTGGGAAAAAGATTTAAATTGTCTTTTTTATCGATATAATTGGAGTTTAGATAAAAAGAATCAACCTAAGGTAAGTTTTTACTTGGGAAATATTCATGATAGAAATCATTATCAATGGACACATCCCGTTCATGAGGTTTTAAGTTTTCTTGGAGAAAATAAAGAAATAACTAAATACACAGATGATATTGTTTTAAATCACTATCCTGATAATACCAAAAGTAGAAGTAGTTACCTTCCTCTGCTAGAATTATCCGTAAAAGAAGATGCTGACGATGATAGAAATATGCATTATCTTGGAAGAGAATATATGTATTATGGAAGATATCAAGAAAGTATTGATACTTTAATTCATCATTTATCAATGCCTAGTGCAACATGGTGTGATGAAAGATGTGCTTCGATGCGTTTTATTGGAAGGTGTTATAAATCTTTAGGAAGATATGATGAGGCAAAATTATGGTATGAAAAAGCAATTCAAGAAGCACCTTACTTACGAGATCCTTATGTTGAAAAAGCTCTACTTTATTATGAGGTTAAAGATTATTTTAATATGATAAAGTACTGTAATAAGGCACTTAGAATTAAAGAGAAAAAAGATACTTATATTAATGAAGTATTTAGTTGGGATTATACCATTTATGATTTGCTTGCTATTGGTTATTTTGAGATTGAAGATTTTGAAAAAGCTCTTTACTACTCTAAACTTGCTTTAGAGATGGATAAAGATAATAAACGGCTACAAGACAATTATTCTATTATCTTAGATACAAAAAAGCGGTATACAAATTAATGTATATCGTTTTTTGATGCATCAAAAAATGGTTTGTAGGCTGAAGCTAGGGCATGATGTTTTTGGATTTCTTCTTTGGAATAGAATGGATAAGGTAGATTATTTATATCTTTTAAGACAACTTTATATGATTTCATTTTCCATTTTTTATGAGTAAAGATGTGGGTGTAATTTATTCCTTCCTCAATATTACTATAAGATATTTGATTTTTTTCTAAATAAGAAACAAGTTCTTTTTTTGTTATGTTTCCTTCTAATTGAGGAAAAGACCATAGGTTTTGAAGAAGGCTTTCCTCTTTTCTTTGATATAGGGCATATTTATTTTGATATTGATAGATTAAAATGGTATACTCTTCTTCTTTTTTTGTTATTTTCTTTTTCTTTTGAGGAAGAGTTTGATAAGTATTTTTCTTGTATGCTAAACAAGCTTGATTTAGTGGACATTCTTGGCATTTAGGAAGACCTTTAGGTAGACAGATTGTTTCTCCTAACTCCATCATTCCTTGATTAAAATTTCCAGCATCGTTTGGAATGAGGTTCATTAAATGTTTTCTAATTTCTTTTTTTACTTTTACATCGTCAATATTACTATTATCGTTAAAAAATCTAGTGTACACCCTTAAGACATTTCCGTCGATAGTTACTTCTTTTTGATTGAAGCAGATGGACGCGATTGCACTGGCGGTGTATTCTCCTATTCCTGGTAATTTTAGGATTTCTTCATAGTTCTTGGGAAATATTCCTTGATATTCACTTTCAATAATTTGAGCGGCTTTTTTTAAGTTTTTTGCTCTAGAGTAGTATCCTAGGCCTTCCCATAATTTCAAGAGTTTATCTTCTTTTATGCAAGCTAAATCATGGATAGTTGGTAAATTATTAATAAAGCGTTGATAATAAGGGATGACAGCTTCTATTCTGGTTTGCTGAAGCATAATTTCTGAGATCCAAACGTGGTAAGGATTTTTGTCAACTCTCCATGGAAGAGACCTTTTATTTTCTTGATACCATGTGCTTAAACTTGTTAATTTATTTTGCATTTTGGTAAAATACTTATAAGTTCTTTCTCCTGTTTAAATCAATACTGTTAAGATAATATTTTTTTAATTCATTAGCTAAATTTATCGCTTGCACTGTTGTATCAAGATGATCGATTGGAATGGTTACTGTCTTTGAAAAATCCTCGTTAAAGTGATAAGTACTCTTTTCATTTAATTTTGCTTCGGATACAAGAAAACATGATGATTTTGGTATTTTATCTTTGATATGTGCTGTTACATCAATGAAAGAAGTTTCTCCATTTGAAAATGTTATTTTATTCAAGGCATGATAATTTTCGTTGTGCATTGCCGTTAATGTTTCCATATTCAATCCTATTAAGTGGCCTGTTTCTTTAAGAAAGTTCGCAAAATCTCCACATAATCCTTGTCCCATTACTAAGGTACTATTATAAGTAGAATCAACAGGGATATTATCTTTAAAATCAAAAGCATATTTAGAAACAAAGGGTATTTGATTACAGTATTGATAGCAATCATAGGAATAATTAAAATAGTTAGTAGCAAAATCAAAAAGAAGGGATACTCTTTCTAATTCATTTCCAATGTTTGATAAATTACCTAATAAAATTTCCTGCATTTGAAGGGCTAAGTCATCTATTGTATTTTTGTTTAAATTTAGCAACATATCATAATTTTGTTGGTAAGTGTTTAAATTTTTTTCCATTTGTTGAAGTGTTTCGTTATTCAAATTTTCTGGATTAATTTTTCTTTCCTGTAGAGCAAATAAGGCTCTTTTATATTGTTTTTTTATCTTATTTTTTATTTCAATATCAATGGTATCTAATGACTCTTTTTCTATTTCGTATTTTTTAATGGAATAAATGACTAGTTCATCATAAATTTCTTTAATATCTTCATCAGTAAAGAACGTCTCTAACATATTCATCCTCCTTATTAAGAAAAGCGCTATGGATATTCCATAGGCTTTTCTTATTATTTTTCGGCATTAATTTCTTCTTCAATTCTCATTAATTGATTATATTTGCAAATTCTATCTGTTCTTGACATAGAACCTGTTTTGATTTGACCTAAATCTAGTCCTACTGCTAAATCCGCAATAGTTGTATCTTCTGTTTCACCACTTCTGTGAGAAATAATTGTTTTATATCCATTTTCTCTAGCAAGTTTTATTGTTTCTAATGTTTCAGTAATGGTACCAATTTGATTTACTTTTAACAGAATGGCATTTCCAGCGTGTTTGTCAATTCCCATTTGTAAACATTTTTTGTTGGTTACAAATAAATCGTCTCCGACTAATTGAATTTTATCTCCTAGACGTTTTGTTACTTTAGTAAATCCTTCCCAATCGTTTTCATCTACAGGATCTTCAATCGAGATAATTGGGTATTTATTTACTAATTCTTCATAGAAATCAATTAACTCATCTGTTGTAAGACTTCTTCCTTCACCTTTTAAATTATATTTTCCATCTTGATAGAATTCACTAGCGGCAACATCAATGGCAATATTAACATCTTTTCCTGGGACATATCCTGCTCTTTTTATTGCTTCCATGATTAATTCAAATCCTTCGGTGTTAGATTCTAGATTTGGTGCAAAACCACCTTCATCTCCTACTCCTGTTGCTAGTCCTTTTTCATTTAATACTTTCTTTAGATTATGGAATACTTCTGCGCCTACTCGTACTCTTTCTTTGATTGTGTCTCGGTTTGGAATAATCATGAATTCTTGGAAATCTAATTTGTTATCGGCATGAGCTCCTCCGTTAATGATATTCATCATTGGTCTAGGTAAGGTTCTTCCTTCTCCGATATATTTGTATAGCGGAAGTCCTGCTTCAATAGCACTGGCTTTCATTGCAGCCATAGAAATTCCTAGGATAGCATTTGCGCCATATTTAGATTTTGTTTCTGTACCATCTGCTTCAATCATTGCATAGTCTAGTGTCTTTTGATCTTTGGCATCTAGTCCTATTACTAAATCTCTTAGGGGACCATTCACATTGGCAACGGCTTTTTCTACACCTTTACCCATGTATCTTGTTCCACCATCTCTTAATTCTAAAGCTTCTCTTTCTCCTGTTGAAGCACCACTTGGAACAGCTGCTCGTCCCATTGTTCCATCTTCTAGAATAACATCCACTTCAACGGTTGGATTTCCTCTAGAATCTAGAATTTCTCTTCCTTTTACATCTTTAATTTTCATTATAACACTTCCTTCTATATAAGTATTTTATCACAAAAATAATACTTATAAAGACTTTTTAATAATTAGTTAATTAACTTCTTTAGAATTGACATTTTTTTGTAAAATATATATAATTTTAATAAATAGAAATGAGGATGAAATGGAAAGTTTAGTGAATTTTTTTATTGGATTATTTGGAGGAGCGGCTAAAGAAGTGGTTATTTTTATTATTTCTTTAATGCCTATTTTGGAACTTCGAGGAGGGCTTTTGGCGGCGTCGCTTCTTCATGTAGAGTATGTAAGGGCTGCTATTATTTGTGTTATTGGAAATGTACTTCCAATCCCTATTGTACTTTTATTTTTAGAAAAAATATTAGATTTGTTTGAGAAATGGAAAGTTACGAAAAAAGTAGTTGTTTGGTTAGAAAAAAAGGTAGATAATAAAAGAGAACAAATTGATAAGTATGGCTATTTAGGTCTTGCTTTATTTGTTGGTATCCCTTTACCTGGTACAGGTGCTTGGACGGGTTCTTTACTTGCTGTTATGCTTGGAATGAACAAAAAGAAGTCTTTTCTCTTTATTTTGATTGGTGTTCTTATGGCAGCAGTAATTATGAGTATTTTATCTTATGGAATTTTAGGGAATATTCTCTAATTTTTTTATAGAATGGAAGTGCGAATATGAAGAAAGATATAAATATGTTAATTGAGGAGATAGTTTCAAATGTTCATGATGATTGGCCTACTCTTTATAAAATTAGGTATGTTTATTTAGCGGTTGGAAAAGAGTTGATGAGAGATACTGATTTCTTTTTGTCCGTAGACGGAAAGCTTGGAGAGGCTAATTTATCTAATCAAGAAATTATTGATATTTATAATAGTGATAAAGGACGAGGACTTGCCGTAATTTGTAGGTCAGCTTCTTCTATTTTAAAGATGGTCTATGACCGATTAGGAATTCGTTCAAAACTAATTGAGACTAATACTTCTTTAGCAACGATTGATGATAATGGGGAATTTTTGATTAATCATTGGTTTTTAGCCGTTTATGATGAGGATGGAAAAGCCTATTTTATGACATTAACTCCAGATTTAGGCTATATTCAAATGAATATGGAAACCAGACATTTTGCTTCTAATATTCCTTATATTAGAGATTTTGGTTCTAAAAAGATGCAAGTATATAAAGGAGAAGAAATCAAACCTAGTTCTATTTCAAGAGATGAATTGCAAAAAATTGATATTGCTATTGGTTATATCAAAAATGAATATCTATATAATGACAAATACCAAAAAGGAAATAATTGGAAAAAAAATTATGATAATGCAGCCTTTTCTATGTTAAAAAATGAAATGAATAATAATAAACTATTCTATGAGATTGCTTTGCAAAAATCTTCTTTTTATCAAACTTGTACAAATTTTAAAGGAGAAAATGGCAAATCTATTTCTTTTACTCAAGATGATTTAACCAAACTGACAGATGAAGATTGGAAATATTTTAATAAAGCTGTATGTGAACAAGTTTTAAACAAAATAAATCAGATTTTAGGATATGAGATATTTATCATTCCAAATATTGATAGTAAACATTGGAATTATGAATCTTGGTTATTAAATCTTTGCGTTCAATTACAAGATGAAATATTAAAAAGGATGATTCCTAAAGATGAAATAGATACTAACATAACTATTGATTTAGATTGTTTTGAATATGGTAAATGGTCTAAAGAGATAAAATCAAAATATAAATTTAATCAATCTTATGATGATATCTTAAACATTTTAGATAAAATGAATTCTTTAGTAAAAAGTACAGGAAAAAAAGAAACAAGAAAGAATATTGGGGTTTTACTTCATAAACTAGGTTATCATTTTATTTCTCAAAAATATGTTTATGAAAAAAATGTTGATAAAGATGGATATTTATCTAATCATTATATTGCAAATAAGTTTAATCTTTTATTTCCATACGTATTTAGTTGCAATGATGTTATTACCGATTTTAATAAAATGGGTTATAGTGAGCAAGTTGCTATTATGAAAGAAACTGTACTGTTAATGTTTTCTGAAATAACTAAAAATGATTCTAGTAAATTTAATGGATATAATGAAAATTATAATGCTATTTTTAATCGGATACAGATGTATACTGTTAGAAACAAAACAACACAGGAATATTCAATTGTTTTTAATATTCCTAGTAATAAAGATGAAAATGATTATTATTTCTTTTATAATCCTGGAAAGAACTTATTTAGAACTTTTAATTTTTTAGATTTTTGTAATGATTATATTATTGTTAGTGATCGACTTAAAAATAAAATAAGTATTATGGATTTAGAAAACATCGAAAAAAACAGAAAGAAATTTTAACGTTGCTTTCTGTTTTTTAATAGTTCTTGTACTTTATCATAATAAATTAAAAACCGTAAGTATTGAGAATTGTTAACATCTTTCTTGACCTCAGTGATATGAATATTTTGATTTTGAAAAATTTGAATAATATTAGGAATTTGTTTATCTATTAAATCATCATTTTGAGATTTCATTAAAATATGATACTCATATCCCAAATCATCAACTTTTTTAGAATATAGATATGTTTCCTGATTATTTTCATCTGTGTAAACAAAAATATTAAAAATATTATCTTTCATTTTTAACACCTTATTTCTTAATACATTGTAACATTTTTCTTTAGATGATGCAACTTATCAAAAAATATTAAGTAAAATATATTTTAGTCCATTACATACATATCAATTAAAGAATTTAAAAAATCAGATTTTACGTTTAATTGATTTGAACTTTTCTTTAAATTTGCATTTACTCCTGAAGCAAAAAGAGTATACTCATTTTCTGTGCCACTAATAGTATTATTTTCAAAATTATATTCGATTGTTTGATTTAATTTTTCTCCCATTTTCTGAACAGCAGGTGTACTAAATTTATAATTTAATTTAAGTTTGTCTCCAGTAATTTCATAAGTTCCATAATACCAGTTTTTCATCGTCCCAGTTTGACTGGCATAAAATGTTCCATCAGACTCTAAATCAATTATTGCAGTATATGGTACACCATCATTATTTTTACTAAAAGTATATTCTCCTACATAACTTTTTTCATTTTCTTTTTTTGAAGTATCATTAATTACTTCATTATTGGAATCAACTTTTATCTCCTTATTATTAAAGTTAATTATACCACTTGCAAATAGGATACATAATCCCCCTAGTATGATTATAATTACTCCCATTAGGAAAATAATTATATGATTATTTTTCTTATTCATTCTTCACTCCTCCTATTTTAAGAATAGCAAATTCATTTTATTATTTCAATTGAAAAAAAAAACTTTACAAAAGATAACATTTCTTCTGTAAAGTTCTTTTTATTTAAGGAAAGATAAAATTTAAGTATTTTATTTTTCAAAGTAACTATCCCCAATAAATTCTCTTAAGATAGATAATTTAGGAATATCATTACTTGGTACTGGTAAAACTAATTTTAAAATTTCCAATAATCGAATTGCTGTATGATATTCTGGATCTTCTGGTGGTACTGAGTATAATAAAGGTTCTACATAAGTTTTTAAAACACTTAATTCATAAACTAAGAAGGTATTAAAGATAACATTTGCTTCATCTTGATATGGAAAGACATATTTTTCTTCTCCCCTTCTAACATCTTGCCAAGAAGATAGTGTTTTTGATGGACTATGACCTCTTGTACGGTAGTCTCTTACCATTCTACGAAGTAATCTAATATCTGTTAAACTAATACGATTATCGTTATCAATATTTAAATAGATTAATGGACTAATATAAATTTTAAATTTATTTTTCTTCGGAATTTCCTTGGTAATTTCTTCATTTAATGCGTGCAATCCTTCAACAATTAAAATATCATTATCAGATAGTTTTAAAGAACGATTAAATTCTTTTTTTCCTGTAATAAAGTTATAAGTTGGTGTTACAACGGATACACCTTTTAAAAGTTTTTCCATTTGATTATTGAATAATTTTGTGTCAATTGCTTTAATTCCTTCATAATCAGGTTTACCATTTTCATCTAATGGTGTTTTTTCTCTTTCTTGGAAATAATCATCTAAAGAGAGGTGATGGGGACTTAATCCTAGTGTTTTTAAATATAATGCTAGTTTTTTGGCCGTTGTTGTTTTTCCTGATGAAGAAGGGCCTGATAAGAGAACGACTTTGATATTTTCTTTATTTAAAGAGATTTCCTCTGCGATAGATAAAAGCTTATAATCTTGTAAAATTTCGGCTAGATTAATGATTTCTCCGGCGCCTTTTTCAATAATCTTCTCATTTAATTCCCCAATGTTATTGATGTGAAGTAAATTCCCCCATTTTGCATATTCTTCTAGGCTGTTTACATATTTTTCATGATAAGTAAATTTGGTTATTTTTCCGTTTGTGTGTGTGAAAGGAAAGCGGAGAACAATTCCTTTACCTTCTAATAAAGTTAATTCAAACTTCTTTAAAATACTAGCATCATTTGGTAAGTCTCCAATAATATAGTTATAGATTCCATCAAACTTATATAACTTTACAAAATTAGAAATCGTATAAGATAGCGTTTTTACTTTGTCTTCTCTTTTTAATTTTTTAAAATACTCTATTGCTTCAATTCTAGAGGTTTCTAATTGCTCAAAAGGAAGAGCTGCTTCAACCTTAGATTGCATTAATTCTTTAATTTTTTCTACATCTTCTTCAGTTATTTTTTTATCTATTTCACAATAAATTCCTTTATCGATTGGATGTCTAATTTTAATTTTGGTATCTTTTCCTAAGACTCTTAATGTAGATGTTTCAAATAAGAAAATAAGTCCTCTTTCATAAATTTTATTTCCCTGAGGAGTTGTAATATCATATAATTCTAATATACCACTTTTCATAATCGCATCATCATAGCCGATTAATTGGTTTTTAAATTTGGCACTGATAATGTCAAAAGGGTAATCTTTTTTAATATCTTCAATAATTTCTTTTAATTTAATTCCTTTTTTGTATTCTTTTTTTTCTCCATTTTCAAATGTTATGATTATGTTTTCCATGTTTGTATCACCATTTTCCTTTTTTATTCTTTTACTATTATTCTATTTTTATTATACAATACTTATGTGGAATTTGTCAAAAAAAAATCTGAATAAAATCTTAGTTAACAGCTTAAACTATTTATAGGTGATGATATGAATTTAGTTCCAACAGTTATTGAAAAGTCTAATTATGGTGAGAGAGCTTATGATATTTATTCTAGGCTTCTTAAGGATAGGATTATTATTTTAAGTGGTGAGATTGACGATAATATGTCAAATAGTATTGTTGCACAACTTTTATACTTAGATGGAATTAATCATGATGATATTAGTATTTATATTAATTCTCCTGGTGGATCTATTACAGCGGGTATGGCAATTTATGATACGATGAATTTTATTACTAGTAATGTTAGTACTATTTGTATTGGCATGGCTGCTTCGATGGCTGCATTTCTTTTATCTAGTGGTGAAAAGGGAAAGCGATATTGTTTAGAAAATGCCGAGGTAATGATTCATCAACCGTTAGGTGGAGCCCAAGGGCAAGCAACGGAAATTAAAATTGCCGCAGAAAGAATACTGAAATTAAAAAAGAAGTTAAATAAAATTCTTTCTGAAAATACTGGTAAAAGTTTACGTAAAGTAGAAAAAGATACTGAAAGAGATTACTTTATGGAAAGTAATGAAGCACTAAAATATGGTATTATTGATAAAATATTAAAGAAAAGGTGATTGGCCTTTTCTTTTGTCATGAAGTTATTCATTTTGATAAGTAGAGATAATCGATTCTGCGACTTTTAATCCATCAGAAGCTGAGGTGGTTATTCCACCAGCGTATCCTGCTCCTTCACCACAAGGATAGATTCCTCTTATGTGGGACTCTAAATTTTCATCTCTTGGGATTTTTACTGGAGAGGAAGTTCTGCTTTCCACACCTGCTAAAAGGGCATCGTCATCATTAAAGCCTGGAATTTTTTGATTAAAGTGAAGTAGTGCCTCTTTGATAGAAGTGCTGATATAACTCGGGAATATTTGATTTAAATCGGTAAGTTGATAGTCTCCTTTAAAGATTGGAGAGATGTTTCCTAATTTTTGACTTTCCACAGAATTGTGGAAATCTTTTATTGTTTGGATAGGAATTTTACCGTTTCCTAAAGCGTAAGCTTTTTCTTCTAACTCTCTTTGAAATGTCAAGCCATCTAATGGATTAGTTCCATAATCTTTAGGAGAAATGGTTACTACAATCGCACTGTTGGCATTTTGGCTATTTCTATCATGATAACTCATCCCATTAATGGCTAATCTTTTTTCTTCAGATGAGGCATTTACCACGTATCCTCCTGGGCACATGCAAAATGAATATACTCCCCTTCCCTCTTTCGTTTGATAAGTTAGTTTGTAACTTGCTGGTGGGAGAAGTTTAGTATTTTTTCCATATTGATTAATATTAATTAATTCTTGAGGATGTTGTATTCTAAGTCCTACCGCAAAAGGCTTTGGTTCTAAAGAAAAATCTTTTTTATTTAGCATTTCAAAGGTATCTCTGGCACTATGACCAATTGCTAAAACTAAAATATCGGTCTCTATTATTTCTTTGTGATTGATTTCAATAGAAGTCATTTGATTTTCTTTAATATTAATATTGGTAAGAGTTGTATTATAATGAAACTCTCCTCCAAAGGCGATTATTTTTTTTCTTAAGTTAATGATTACTTTTCTTAAAACATTCGTTCCAATATGGGGATTGTTGGTATATAAAATTTCTTTGTCGGCACCTGAGGCAACAAATATTTCAAAAACTTTTTTCATTCGAAAACTTTTATCTTTTACTAAAGTGTTTAATTTTCCATCAGAAAAAGTTCCTGCCCCTCCTTCTCCAAATTGGACGTTTGAATTTTTATTTAGTATTCCTGTTTCCCAAAACTTTTCAACAGACTTAACTCGTTCTTCTATCATCTCTCCTCTTTCGATAATAATTGGTTTATAGCCTAATTCTGCTAAAAGATAGGCACAAAATAAGCCTGATGGACCACTACCTATAATGATGGGGCGATGTTTCAATTTTTTGTTTCCTATTTTTGGATAAATATACTTTTCTTCAGGAGTTAAAAATATATCTTTATTTAGTTGATGTTTCTTTAATAAATGTTCTTCATTTTTTACGTCAACATCTACTTCATAGATGTAAAATATATTTGGCTTTTTTCTAGCATCTAATGATTTCTTAGAAATAGATATTGTTTTAATATCCGTCTCTGGACATTTTAAAATTAGAGATACTTTTTTCTTTAGGTAGTTAAGATTATTTTTTTCCAATGGTATTTTGATTTGTCTTATTCTAATCATTGTCTTCTCCCTTTATATTTGAGCCGGCTATAATTCCTGATATCCAAGCAAATCCTAAGTTATAGCCACCACAGTCTCCATCTACATCTAATAGTTCTCCTGTTAGATATAAACATGATGTTTTGGTAGATTCTAATGTACTTTGATTAATTTCTGTTAAGGGAATACCACCTGCTGTAACTTGGGCTTGATCAAAAGAATTCGTTCCTGTAATGGTAAGTGTAAAATTAGTGAGATTATCCCCTAATAAGTATTTTTTGTCATTAGATAGATTATTCCAGTTATCTTCTCTACCTATTTTAGATTGTTTTAAAATTAAATTTACTAATTTATAGTTTAAGATACCATCTAGTAAGTCTGCGATATTTCTATTTTGGACTGTTTTATTTCTTACTTCCATAAAGTTTAAAAAAGTATTTGTATCATGAATATTTAATTGGTGAAGGAAATTTATTTTTACCTCTGTTTTTTGTTTTTTTGATAAGGATATAGCGGCTCTTCCACTTAAGCATAGCGTGCAAATGCCACTTATTCCATAATCTGTTAATTGAATTTCTCCTACTTTTGAATCAATATATTTGGTGTTTTCAAATAAAGAAATTTTTACATCTGATCGAATTCCGTGCCATTCTTTTAAGTAAGGAGCCTCTGCTTTTAATTGAACTAAAGCTGGTAAAGGAGTGATTATACTATGACCTAGGAACTTTGCGATATCATATCCACTTCCTGTTGATCCAGTTTTGGGTGCTGCTTTCGAGCCGGTTGCTAAAATGATTTTTTTACTTGTAAATATACCATTATTAGTGTTGATTTTAAAAATATGATTTTCTTTTTTGATAGAAATTACCTCTGTATTGGTTAAAATTTCTACATGATTAATCTGTGCTTCTTTGATAAGGGCTGTTTGAATACTTACCGCTTGGTTAGATGTTGGATAAAAGTATCCATCTTTTATTCTGGGGATGATTCCTATTGAATTAAAGAAAGATAATACTTCTTTAGAATAATCTTTTTGTAAGATTTTTTCTAATACTTCTTTATTTCTTGTATGATAGTGAGTAATGGATTGATCGCTATTCCAATAGTTGCATCTTCCATTTCCTGTTATTAAGATTTTTTTTCCACAGGTATTATTTTTTTCAAGTAGGTATACTTTAGCTCCTGCTTTAGCAGCATATATGGCAGATACTAATCCAGAAGCACCCCCACCTATTACAATAACATCTTTCATTTTATCACTTTCCTTGTTTGCTATTATATCATGAAATTGGTACTAATTAAAAATATTATTGATTGTTTTTTCTTTAATTGACATTAGTTTTAAGGGAGTTGTCATTTTTTTTAGTAAAGGTACTTACTTAATGACTAGTTTTGTATCAGTATTTTTAGCAAAAAAGAAAAAGAGTAACAAAGTTACTCCATAAATTCTTCTTCTAGAACTTCTGATGGTTCTTCATCGTAAAATTCTTTTTCTAAGGTATAACCAATATCCATATATTCTTTGGCACCTGTTCCTGCTGGGATTAATTTACCAATGATAACATTTTCTTTTAATCCATGTAACTTATCTGTGCTTCCTTTTACAGCTGCTTCTGTTAAGATTCTTGTTGTTTCTTGGAAGGATGCTGATGATAAGAAGGAATCGGTTTGTAATGCGGCTTTGGTAATTCCAAGTAAGATTGGTTGACCAATGGCTGGTTTTTTACCTTGAATAATAACATCTCTGTTTCCTTTGGTAAAGTCTGATAGTGATACTACAGTACTAGGTACAAAGTTAGTATCTCCAGCATCCATTACACGGATTAGAGAAATCATTCTTTTTGCAATTAACTCAACGTGTTTATCATTAATATCAACACCTTGTGATCTATATACTTTCTGTACTTCTTTTAAGATATATTGTTGTACAGTATTCGGATCAGTTACGGCTAATAATTCTTTTGGAGAGACACTTCCTTCTGTTAATTGGTCTCCTGCATTTACTTTATCGCCTTTTTCAACTCTAAGTTTTGCGCCATACATTGTTAAGTGTTCTCTTACTTCTTTATCGTTCTTAACGTAAATCTTGAATCTTCCGTTGACATCTTCAATTTTTTGAACTGTTCCATCAATTTCAGAGATTGTTGCTTTTCCTTTTGGAATACGTGCTTCGAATAATTCTTCAACACGAGGAAGACCTTGTGTAATGTCGGTTCCAGCAACTCCACCTGTATGGAATGTTCTCATGGTTAACTGTGTACCTGGTTCACCGATTGATTGTGCTCCCATGATACCTACAGCTTCTCCAATTTCTACTAAGTTACCAGTTGCTAAGTTTCTACCATAACATTTTTGACATACGCCATGTGGTGTACGACAAGTTAGAACAGTACGAATCTCAACGGCTTTAATACCTGCTTTAATAATTTTATCTGCAATTGCTTCTGTGATGTAAGTATCTTTTTCACAGATAACTTCTTTTGTTTCAGGATTAATTACTTTTTTGCTTGTAAATCTTCCTAAGATTCTATCGTACAATGGTTCAATAATACCATCTTTATCATCCATGAATGCTTCTACTAATGAACCTTGTGTTGTTCCACAATCTTCTTCTCTTACAATCATATCTTGAGCAACATCTACTAGACGTCTAGTCATATATCCAGAGTCTGCTGTTTTTAATGCTGTATCGGCACTACCTTTACGAGCACCATGTGTTGATAAGAAGAATTCTGATACGGATAATCCATCATTAAATGATGATAGGATAGGAATTTCTACTGGGTCACCATTAGGTTTTGCCATGATACCACGCATACCTGCTAATTGAACGAAGTTAGAAATTGATCCACGGGCTTTAGAATTCATCATGATGAAGATTGGGTTATCTTCGTATTCTTTTGCGTTTGCGTATTCACTTAACTCTGTTTCGATATCTTTTTTGGCTTTATTCCATACTTCAATTACTAAATCTAATCTTTCTTTATCCGTAATTAAACCTCTTTGGAATTGTTTATTAATTTTCTTAACTTCTTTATTACTTTCTTCTACGATTTTTGCTTTATTTTTACTTGTTACGATATCAGAATAAGCAATAGTAATTCCTGAATAAGTTGAAAATTTAAATCCTTGGTCTTTTAATTTATCTAGGAAAATTGAAGTTTCAGTTGTACGATAACGTTTAAACATTTGAGCGATAATTTTTTCTAGAGCACCTTTATTAAAGGCTTTTGCTCTTTTCATATTTTTAATTTCTTCTTTGATATCTTTACCATAATCAATGAAATATCTTGCTGGTGTTACCCCTTCGATATTTTCAGAAGTTGGTTCATTCAAATATGGGAATGAATCTGGTAGAATTTCATTGAAAATAATTTTTCCTGGAGTGGTTACTAAATATTTATTTTTATAAGTATCTAAGAATACTTTATGTTTAAATGAGTTTACTGGAATAGCAATTCTTGTATGAAGATTAATCTCTCTTCTTTGATATGCCATTAATGCTTCATTAGTATTTTTGAATATTCTTCCTTCTCCTGGTTGTTCATCTTTTTCCATTGTAATATAGTAGTTACCTAAAATCATATCCTGCGAAGGAGTTACGATTGGTGAACCATCTTTTGGACTTAAGATGTTATTAGCACCTAACATTAAGATTCTTGCTTCTGCTTTTGCTTCTTCTGATAATGGTACGTGAACAGCCATTTGGTCTCCGTCGAAGTCAGCATTAAATCCAGTTGTTACTAATGGGTGCAAACGAATTGCTTTACCCGAAATTAGTTTTGGTTCAAATGCTTGAATACCAAGTCTATGTAGTGTTGGTGCACGGTTTAACATTACTGGATGTTCTTTAATTACTTCTTCTACAACATCCCAAACTTTTTCATCTTTATTTTCAATCATTTTCTTAGCTGCTTTGATGTTGTTGGCTAATTCTTTATTCACAAGTCCATTAATAACATGTGGTTTGAATAATTCTAGAGCCATATCTTTTGGAATACCACATTGATACATCTTTAAGTCTGGTCCTACAACGATTACGGAACGTCCAGAATAGTCAACACGTTTTCCTAATAAGTTTTGACGGAAACGTCCTTGTTTTCCTTTTAACATACTAGATAGTGATTTTAAAGCTCTGTTTCCAGCACCCGTTACACTTCTACCACGACGTCCATTATCAAATAAGGCATCTACAGCTTCTTGTAACATACGTTTTTCATTTTGAATAATGATAGAAGGAGCACCTAATTCAATTAATTTCTTTAAACGGTTATTTCGGTTAATTACACGACGATATAAATCATTCAAATCAGAAGTAGCAAATCTTCCACCGTCTAATTGAATCATTGGACGAAGTTCTGGTGGAATAACTGGAAGTGCTTCTAAAATCATCCATTCTGGTTTATTTCCTGATGTTGCAAAGGCATTTAAGACATCTAATCTTTTTACAAGACGAATTCTTCTTTGTCCTGTTGCATTTTCTAATTCTTTTTGTAGTTCTTCTAATTCTTTATTGATATCTACTTCACTTAATAGTTGCTTGATTGCAGCGGCTCCCATTCCTACTTTGAAAGTATTACCATACTTTTCATAGTAAACACGATATTCTTTATCGGATAGGGTTTGTTTCTTTACTAAAGTTGTTGCTCCTGGGTCTAAAACAACATAAGATACGAAATAAATAACTTCTTCCAAATCTCTTGGAGACATATCAAGTGTAAGTCCAATGTAAGAAGGAATACCTTTTACATACCAAATGTGACTTACTGGAGTTGCTAATTCGATGTGTCCCATTCTTTCACGTCTTACTTTTGATTTTGTTACTTCTACACCACATCTATCACAAACTATACCTTTATATCTTAATCTCTTATATTTTCCACAATTACATTCATAGTCCCTTGTTGGTCCAAATATTTTTTCGCAGAATAGTCCATCTCTTTCTGGTTTTAATGTTCTATAATTGATCGTTTCTGGTTTTTTTACTTCTCCATAAGACCAATCACGGATGGTTTCAGGAGAGGCTATTCCAATTTTTAAAGCTTTAAAATTATTTGCTTCTACCATTAGAACTCACCTCCTATTTTTTCATCTAAAGATTCTTCCATATCATCATCAAAATCTGTTTCTACTTCTTCTAATTCTTCGTAATCTTCATCCTCATTATCTTCTTCATCAAAACTTTCCTCTTCGTCTTCTACGTCTTCGAATTCATCTTCTAAGGAATCATCTGATTCAAATTCATTTTCTGATGAAGCTATCATTTTATCATCTTTTACTTCTTCAATAGAAGGCGTGTCGTCCTCTTCCTCATCATCAGTCATTTCTAATTCCTTGAATCCAACGACTTCGTCATTGTTGTCAATAACAGAGATATTTAATCCTAATGCTTGGAATTCTTTAATTAATACCCTAAATGCTTCTGGAATTCCTGGATTTGGTAGTGGTGTTCCTTTTACGATAGATTCATACACTTTGACACGACCAACCACATCATCTGACTTATAAGTTAAGATTTCTTGTAATACATGAGATGCTCCATATGCTTCTAGAGCCCAAATCTCCATTTCCCCAAAACGTTGCCCACCAAATTGTGCTTTACCACCTAATGGTTGTTGTGTTACTAATGAGTAAGGTCCTGTTGATCTTGCGTGTAATTTATCATCAACCATGTGATGTAGTTTTACGAAATACATGACACCTACACTGATTCTATGGTCGAATGGTTCTCCAGTTCTACCATCATATAGAACAGTCTTTCCATCTTCATCCATGCCCGCTTCTTTCATCATAGCTTTTACGTCTTCTGTACTAGCACCATCTAATACTGGAGTTGCTACATGAACACCTAATTTTTTACAAGCCATTCCCATATGTAGTTCAAGAATTTGTCCAATATTCATACGAGATGGAACACCTTGTGGGTTTAACATAATATCAATTGGTGTACCGTCTGGCAAGTATGGCATATCTTCCGATGGTAAGATTAAGGAAATAACACCTTTGTTACCATGTCGTCCCGACATTTTATCTCCAACTTGGATTTTACGTTTTTGAATAATATATACTCTAACTACTTTGCTTACGCCACTTGGTAAGTCTTCATTATCTTCTTTAGTATAAACTTTAACATCGTGAACAATTCCTTCTCCACCATGTGGAACAGTAAGAGATGAATTTCTTACTTCTCTAGTCTTTTCTCCAAAGATAGCATGTAATAATTTTTCCTCACTTGTTAAGTCTGCCATTCCTTTAGGGGTTACTTTACCTACTAGAATATCTCCTTCTTTTACTTCTGTTCCAATTTTGATAATACCATTTTCATCAAGATTTTTTCGAGCATCTTCACTTACGTTTGGAATATCTCTAGTGATTTCTTCAGGTCCTAATTTTGTATCACGACATTGAGTTTCATAGTCTTCAATGTGTAATGAAGTATAAACATCTTCTTTAACTAATCTTTCGTTCATGATAACGGCATCTTCAAAGTTATATCCATTGAAAGTCATGAAAGCAATTGTCATATTTTTACCTAAGGCAAGTTCACCTTTATCTGTACTTGGTCCATCTGCAATAATTTGACCACGTCTAATTTTATCACCTTTTCTTACGATTGGACGATGATTTGCGGTTTCACCTTGGTTAGAGCGCTCGAATGTTGATAGTTCATAAGTGTCTGTTCCTTTAGCATTTTTTACAATAATTTTTTTCGCATCAACATAATCTACCACACCATCTGCTTTTGAAACAACTACTGCACCACTATCACGAGCAGCTACATATTCTACACCAGTTCCAACATATGGAGCTTCTGTTGTTAATAATGGTAATGCCTGACGTTGCATGTTTGCTCCCATAAGAGCACGTGTTGCATCATCGTGTTCTAGGAATGGGATTAAACTTGTTGTAACCGATACAACTTGTTGTGGTGATACATCAATATAGTCTACTTGTTCTGCTGGAATGATTACATTCTCGCCGTTAAATCTACCAGCAACAGTTGCATCAGTAATTTCCATATCATCATTTACATTTACAGTTGCTTGAGAAATATAAAAATCTTGTTCCTCATTTGCTGTTAAGTATTCTACTTTATCTGTTAATTTTTTATTTTCTACTTTACGATATGGAGTTTGAATAAATCCGTATTCATCAATCTTGGCGTAACTTGCTAAGGAAGTAATCAAACCAATGTTTTGTCCTTCTGGAGACTCGATTGGACAGATTCTACCATAGTGAGATGGGTTAACATCACGAACTTCCATACCAGCACGATCTCTTGATAATCCACCTGGTCCTAATGCTGATAATCTTCTTTTATGCGTTAATTCGGCAATTGGATTAACTTGGTCCATAAATTGTGACAATTGGCTAGACCCAAAGAATTCTTTAATTACCGCAGTAACTGGTCTGATATTAATTAATGTCTTAGGGGTTACTGTTTCGATATCTTGAGTAGTCATTCTTTCTCTTACTACTCTTTCCATTCTAGATAATCCAATCTTCAATTGGTTTTGTAGTAATTCTCCTACTTGTCTTACCCGTCTGTTTCCTAAATGGTCAATTTCATCATCATGTCCTACTCCATCTAATAAGTTTAAGTAGTAAGAAATTGATGCATATACATCAGAAATCGTTAAAGTTCTTGTATCTAGTGTTTGATCATTTCCCATTAATTTTACTTTTTTATCTGGGAATTTTTCAGGATGAACATATAATACTTGAACAATATTATGATTATCTAATTCTTCGTTTACTTTAACTTCTTCTCTACCATAGCCATTTTTTAAAATTTCTTGTAATTTAGAATAAACTTCTTTCGTGATTTTTGTTCCTTCAATAAAGATTGTTTCTCCATCTACAACAATATCTTGGGCTAAAGTATTATTAAGTAATCTGTCTGTAATATTTAATCTTTTGTTAAATTTGTAACGACCAACTTTGGCTAAGTCGTAGCGGAAATTATCAAAAAATCTTGTAATTAATTGGTTTTTTGATGAATCTAGTGTTGTTGGCTCACCAGGTCTTAATTTTTCATAAATTTCAATTAAGGCTTCATCTGTATTTTTAGTTGTATCTTTTTCAATTGTATTTTTTAAATAAGTATTATTATCAAATACAGATAAAATTTCTTCATCGCTAGAAAGTCCAAATGCTCTTAAAAGGGTTGTGACTGGTACTTTTCTGGTTCTATCAATTCTAACATAGATGACATCTTTAGCATCTGTTTCATATTCTAGCCAAGTTCCTCTTGTTGGGATCACTTTTGCTGCATATACAGGTTTTCCATTTTTGTCTAATTCTTTAGAGTAATATACACTAGGTGATCTTACTAATTGAGAGACAATTACTCTTTCTGCCCCGTTGATGATGAATGTTCCGCTATCGGTCATCAAAGGCATGTCTCCTAAGAATATTTCTTGTTCTTTTACTTCACCTGTTTCGTTGTTAAATAATCTTGTTTGTACTTTTAAAGGAGATGCATAAGTAATTTGTCTGTCCTTGCATTCTTTTAAAGAGTATCTTGGCGTATCAAATTCATATTCACCAAACTCTAATGATAAACTTCCTGAAAAGCTTTCAATTGGAAATAAATCTTCGAATACCTCTTTAATTCCTTCTTTTACGAACCATTGGTATGATTCTTTTTGAATTTGTAATAAATTATCAAGTTCTAATGAATTTTTGATCATAGAG
>CAKPAK010000006.1 GCA_934132915.1 uncultured Bacilli bacterium | reverse complement strand
CATAATGCAGAGCAGTTAGATTTTGATCGATTTAAGTTACAAAGAATTCTTCATAATTTAAAGAAGAAGACGTTTTCTTTACGAATGAATGTTGTTAGTATTTATACGAGTTTAGGGGATGATGTTGTTCTCCCTGAAGAAGATGGTGTTATTAATGTTTTGATTCGTAATGTTAGTGAGATTCAAAATGGCAAGTTATTGGAAGTCTTTCCTGATATTGTGGAGAAAACAAAGCATGAAGAAAAGGGGCTTGATTTATTTGTGAAGATTAGTGATGAAATTAATCGAGAAAGTAGTGCAAAATCTAAGCGAGTAGAGAAGATTTTTTCTAAAAAAAATCCCCTTGTAACTTATTTGATTATGGGAATTTGTATTCTTTTGTTTATTTTGATGTATGTTTTTGGGGATGGGTCTACACATGTTAAGACTTTGATTGCTTTTGGGGGGAATGTCTCTTATTATACAAAGCATGGAGAGTATTATCGGTTATTGACTTCGATTTTTTTGCATGCTGGGATTGTACATTTGGCTTGTAATATGTATTCTTTGTATGTTATTGGGCCGCAAGTGGAGAGTTTTTATGGAAAATTAAAATATTTATTTATTTTTCTATTTAGTGGAATTAGTGGTAGTTTACTTAGTGTTGCTTTTGCTTCTAATTATTCAGTTAGTGTTGGTGCTAGTGGGGCTATTTTTGGGCTTCTTGGGGCGATTTGCTATTTTGGGTATCATTATCGGGTATATCTTGGCAATGTACTTAAGAGTCAGATTATTCCTATTATTATTTTGAATTTGTTGATTGGTTTTACTTTTTCGGGGATTGATAACTTTGCTCATATTGGAGGACTTATTGGTGGTGTATTTGCTTCGATGGCGATGGGGGTTCCTGATAAGAGTAAGGTCAGTGATAAGGCGAATGGATGTATTTTATTGCTAATTTATTTGATTTTTCTTATTTATTTGGCATTCTTTTATTAAGAGTGTCTTTTTTTATATAAAAAAAGCACAAATTGTGCTTAGGAAGAGACAAAGAATGTAGGGGAATAATCTTCTTTTTCATTTAATGTTCTTGTTTCTTCTTGATTTTTTTTTGTTGTGTGATGGTTTATGGGGGAGATGTTTGGGTCAATATTATTGTTGAATGATTTTTTTGGTTGACGGTTTCTTGTTCCTTTTGGAGAATCGGTTTCATCTTTAAAGATGGAGGCAACGCGGAGCATGGATTTCATATTGTTCATGACAGGGCCTACTTGTTTTACAATGGGGATGGTTTGGTTGATGACGCCTAATGTTTTTGAAGTTCCGTTGATTAATCCGCTCCAGTTGATGGCTTTTAGGGAAGCAAATCCGTTTCCTAATCGGTTGATTAGTCCTGCGCTTCTAGTGGCTCCTAGCGAGTTAGCAATTCCTCTGGCGGCTAATCTTTGAGGAATGATCGTATTTTGGATTGGTGGGAATATATTTGGCATAAAACCGGGAATATAAAAAGGTCCGTTATACATTATTGTTTCACCTCTTTATTATAATATATGTAAAAAACTAGGAAAAGTTAAAAAAATGTGTTAAAATAAAATTGGAAATAGAATAAAAGGAGGTTCTGCGATGGGTCTTTCAAAGATAATTCAGGCATTGAATCAACCGATTGGTGGTTCTAAGGATGGTAATGATAAAAAAAGTGTGGCAAAGAGAGAAAAAAATTTGCAACTTAAGGTAATGGAACTTACCGCGCAGGATGCTATAAAAAATACAAAAAATATTCGTTATCGGTATAAAGTCCGTGATAAGAAAGGAAATATTACGGATGGCAAGTTAGATGCTTTATCTAAACTTGATGTTCATTCTTTTTTGATGAATCAAGGGTATGATGTTCTTAGTATTGAGGAGGATCAATTGTTTAACCAATTGGGGCTTGTTCAACTTACGACGAGACAGATGCGGGAAAAGGATTTGAATTTCTTTTTGACCCAGTTATCCACTTATATTAAAGCGGGTATTCCGTTGATTGATTCGATTAATATTTTAGCGAAGCAAGCTCGAGATAAGAAAACAAGGAATTTGTATAATCGTATTGTGTTTGAGTTGACAACTGGTGAAACTTTTAGTGAGGCATTGAAGAAGCAAGGTAGTGTTTTTCCTAAGCTGTTAATTAATATGATTAAAACTTCTGAACTTACAGGGAATTTAACGGGTGTTTTGGACGATATGGCGGATTATTATAAAACGATTGATGAGAATCGAAAACAAATTGTTAGTGCGATGACTTATCCGGTTGTTATTTTTATTATTGCAATTGTGGTGTTGGTTTATATTATTTTGTTTGTTGTTCCAGAGTTTACGGATATGTATGCGCAAATTGGTAGTGAGCTTCCTCCAATTACGGTGATGATTGTTAATATGAGTGATTTTTTAGCGGCGAATTTGGTTTATGTGATTTTGGTTATTATTGCTATTTTTACGATTTTAACGATTATGTATAAAAATATTACGACTTTTCGGTATTGGGTTCAGTATTTTTTGATGCATATTCCGGTTGTTAAAAATATTATTATTTATAAGGAAGTTATCATGTTTACTAAGACGTTTGCTTCTTTGATTAATTATGATGTTTTTATTACGGATAGTATGGAAATTTTGGGGAAAGTTACGTCTAATGAGATTTATAAAAATTTGATCAAGCAAGCGGTTCTTAATCTTAGTAATGGGAATGGGGTAAGTCCTGCTTTTAAAGATCAATGGGCTTTTCCACCAATTGCCTATGAGATGTTGCTTACAGGGGAGAGAACGGGGCGTCTTGGGGCGATGATGGCCAAGGTGGCTGAATATTATAATACGGAACAGAAGAATTTGATTGCGCAATTGAAGAGTTTAATTGAGCCAGTGATGATTATTTTTCTTGCGGTGATTGTTGGTATTGTTCTTTTGGCGGTTGTTGTACCGATGTTTAGTATGTATGAGCAAATTGTTTAGATAGGGTAAGGAGTGTTTTGATGGAGATTTTTTATCATGTGATGTTTTTTATTATTGGTGCGGTGATGGGATCTTTTTTTCATGTTGTGGCGACTCGGTTGTCTTGTGATGAATCCATCGTTTTTCCTGGTTCTCATTGTCCTAAGTGTAATCATTATTTGAAATGGTATGAGAATATTCCTATTATTTCTTATTTGATTTTGCGTGGAAAATGCAAGCATTGTCATAGTAAGATTCCTCTTAGTTATTTGGTGGTTGAAATTGTTACGGGATTGCTTTATGCTGCTTGTTATCATTCTTTTCATTTTAGTTTTCAATTTATCGTAGCACTTGTTTTTGTGTCATCGTTGGTTACGGTTATTGTTAGTGATATTGAGTATATGATTATTTTGGATGAGGTGCTTATTTTTTCGACGTTATTGCTTGCTCTTTTGTATGTTTTTGGTTCTGGATTGGAGAGTGCTGCTTATCATATTTATTCTGGTGTTGGGGCATTTTTGGCGATGTATGCGATTAAGTGGATTGGGGATAAAGCTTTTGGTCGGGAATCGTTGGGGGGAGGAGACATTAAGTTGATGTTTTTGTTTGGCATGGTATTGGGGCTTCCGATGGCGATTGTTACGATTTTTTTGGCTACTTTTATTGCTTTTCCGATTGCTTTGTTGATCTTGTTTTCGGATAAAGAGAATATTATTCCTTTTGGTCCTTTTCTTAGTATGGCTGCTATTCTTGTGATGGTGTCTAAATTGGGATTGGATGATATTTTGACTTTTTTAATGAAGTAAAATACTGATTTAGTTGGTCATTGACATAACACTATAATTTTTTTGTATAATTATAGTGAGATATTTTGTTTTATGGTGAAATTTTGTTATAATATGTTTGATATAAGTGAGGTGGATTTTATGCGTGTTGTTATTAGCGCTGGTGGTACGGGAGGACATATTTATCCTGCTTTGGCGATGATTAATAAAATTAAAGAGGAAGAGCCGAATAGTGAATTTATTTATATTGGGACCCATAATCGAATGGAGAAAGATTTGATTCCTTCTCTTGGTATTCCTTATGAAGCGATAGAAGTTACTGGTTTTATTCGGAAAATTACGTTAGATAATTTTAAGACTTTGTTTCGATTTTTGCGGGCGAGAAAGAGATGTTTGAAGATTATTGAACAGTTTCAACCGGATGTGGTGATTGGAGCTGGTGGTTATGTTACGGCGCCGGTAATATGGGCGGCGCATAAGCTTGGGTGTAAGACGTTTATTCATGAACAGAATTCTGTTGTTGGGTTATCTAATCGTTATTTGAGTAAGTATGCGGATAAGATTGGGGTTAGTTTTGATTCTACGTTAGATGATTTTCCTCGTGATAAGGTGGTTTTGACTGGTAATCCTTGTAGCGAGAAGGCTATTCAGGTAAAAAAGGCAAAGAAGAGTGATTTTGGGCTTAGTGAGGATAAAAAGTTAGTTTTGATTGTGATGGGGAGTTTAGGAAGTCGGACTGTAAACGAGAAAATGGTTGAGTTTTTATATGGTTTTCGCAATAAAAATTATGAGGTTTTATTTGTTACAGGGGAACATTATTATTCTTCCATTAAATCTAAGCGTTTTCCTTCTAATGTTAAAGTGGTGCCTTTTATTCAGGAACTTCCTTCGGTGATGAAGGTTACGGATTTGATGGTTTCTCGAGCTGGGGCTTCAACAATGAGTGAAATTACCGCGCTTGGTATTCCGACGATTTTTATTCCTAGTCCTTATGTAACGAATAATCATCAATATAAGAATGCTATGGATTTGGTCAATAAAGATGCGGCTTTGATAATGGAGGAAAAAGATTTGAATAAAATTGCTTTTATTCATATGATTGATGATATTCTTGATGATGAGAAAAAATATCAGAGGATTAAGAAAAATGTTAGTCAATTGGGAATAAAGGATTCTTCTACAAGAATTTATGACATATTGAAGGAAATGATACTAAATGATAAAAAATTTTATTGAGAAGAATAATTATGAGTATTTAGAAAATGCTAATTTGAAATTGTATAATACTTATCGTTTTGAAGTGATAGCGAAATATTTGGTTTTTCCTCGTGATATAGAGGAATTTGTTTCTTTATTGAAAGCGTTAGCGGTTAGTGGAGAAAAATATTTGGTTTTGGGAAATGGTAGTAATGTAATTTTAAAGATGGCGTATTATGATGGGGTGATTATTCATTTATCGCATTTTAATCAGTTAAAGATTGATGATGATGTGGTCTATGTTGGTGCGGGATATTCTTTACAAAAACTTGCTTTAGAAACTTGTCAACTTGGACTTCTAGGTCTTGAGTTTGCGACGGGGATTCCTGGTGCAGTTGGCGCTAGTATTGCGATGAATGCTGGTGCTTATCAATGTGATCTTGGTTCGACGGTTTTATCGGTTACGGTAGTGAATCCTAAGTATGAAGTGGTGACCATGCGAGGAGAGGATTTAGAATTTTCTTATCGAGATTCTTTCTTTAAAAAAAATTCTTTTTATTATGTTGTTGCAGCAACTTTAAAGCTTCAGCATGGTGATAAGTTAGCGATTATGGAAAAAGTTAGCAAGAGACGGGTCAAGAGGATTGAAACGCAGCCTTTAAATTTTCCTTCAGCGGGATCGGTATTTCGTAATCCAGAGGGGATGTATGCTGGCGAATTGATTGAGAAAGCTGGTCTTAAGGGTTATGTTTTAAATGGGGCGATGATTTCTGATAAGCATGCGAATTTTATTGTTAATGTAGGAGGAGCAACAGGGGAAGATGTTGTGCGGTTGATTGATAAGGTAGAAGGGGAAGTAAAAGATAAATTTGGTGTTGAATTGGTTTTGGAACAAATTATTGTGGATTAGGTGATATAAAGATGGCAAAAAAGAAAAAAAAGAGGGTATTTAAGGTAAAAAATATTATTTTATTTATTGTTCTTTTTTGTGGTATTTTTTTGCTTATTTATTATGGAATAACGATGCCTGTGAAAAATATTTATGTAAAGGGCAATCAAATTGTTTCTGATCAGGAAATCTTGCGGTTATCGGGGTTGGATCAATATCCTTCTTTTTTATTAACGCGTTATTCATCGATTCGTAAAGGAATTTTGAAGAGTCCTTATGTGGGTGGAGTGCGTGTTCATAAAAGAATGGGAAATATTGTTGTTGTGGATATTTCGGAATATTCTCCTATTTGCCTTTTTGGGGATTCTGTTATTTTAGAAAATGGTCTGGTTCTGGAGAATCAGTATCATCTTTCGGATGTTCCTCTTCTTTTGAATGAAATTGCTGATCAGAAGATTTATTCGAAGTTTGTGAAGAAAATGGGGAGTGTTGATCAAAATATTTTGCGGCAGGTATCGGAGATTGAATATCAGCCTTTAGAGGTTGATGAGGAGCGTTTTTTACTTTATATGAATGATGGGAATTTGGTATATATTACTTTGACTAAGATTTTAAAATTAAATAAATATAATCAAATTCGGGATAAATTGGATGGGCATACGGGAATTATTTATTTGGATTCTGGAGATTATGTTGAAATTAAAAATTAAGTTAAAATACTTATTTAGAATATGCTTTAATTAAAGTGGTATTCTAGGTAAGTATTTTTTTGAAATAAGTGTTTTGGGTAAATTGACATTGGTCTTGGGGAATGTTATAATTATGGTAATAAAATAGGATAGTGGGTGAGACGATGGGTTTTATCAAGAATAAGTTTGTGTTTATTATTTTGATTAGTTTGGTTACTTTGGGGGTTCTTATTGTAGGGGCTTTTTCTCTTTATCAGGATCACTCTTCTGTTTTTTCTTTGAATGGGTATATTTTGGAGACGAGTACAAAGACGAAGCAGAAGTATTATTTTTCAGCGAATACGAAGTATAAGGAAAGTGTGGATGATAAGATTACTTTTAATGATAAGAAGTCAAATAAGGTTAGTGTAGATCCAGCTAGTTTTGTTCATTTTGATAATGGAGATATTGCTTTTTTGCAAAAGGGAGCTTTGGTTAATTTGGCAGATTTGAGTTCGCCTATGCTTCCTTATTATAATATTACAAAAGATAATGTGATTTCTTCGGATAATAGGAAGTACACGGTAAGTAGTAATGGGAAAAAGATTTCGATGGATTCTTTTATTGGACGAATTAGTGAGAAGAAATATATTATTGCGGGTTCGAATTTGCAGTTGAAGGTTCCTAGTTCAGCGGAACGGGTGAATGGGGATTATTTTGAAATTTTATTTGTTGAAGATGGAATTGTTAAGATCGATAATAAAGATGTGAGTTATCAAGTGACGGCTGAGGGGAGTTTTCTTTATCTTGGCAATGATATTGTGATTGATTTGGGAACGGGGAAAATTAGTGTTTCTAATGATACTAAGATGTTGCTTTCTCAGATTACAATTAATGGAAATGAAAATATTGATTTGGATTTGAATGATAAAAAGGGGAATGGTGTAGATGGAACGAGTGGTTCTGGTGGTGGTGATGGGACTGACGATACTGATGAATCGCTTGGTTTAGGTGGAAATGGAACGGGACAAGATGGTAATGGTTTAGAAAACGGAAATGGAAATGGTAATGGTGTTAGTAGTACAACAGAAAGTCCTAAGATTGAATTAATTGAGGCTACGGTTACTTCGACTACGGTGGATTTGTCTATGCAACTGAATAATGCAAATTTAGCTAAGGGAAATGTTGTTGCTTATTTTACAAATGTTGCTACTGGACAAAAGTCTAGTCCACAGACGGTACCTCTTACGAATGGTACATTTAAGTTGGCTTATGATTCTTTAACTCCAAATACGGAATATGCTTTGTCGATTGTTGAAGTTGGTGTGGAGAGTGAGAAGCAATATTTTCAAAAAACTTTTCGAACGAAGGATTTGGGAATTACTTTAGAGAAGATTTATGCTAGTGAGGATAGTTTATCTTACCGGGTTAAATTTGATGATAATACGGATGTTTCTAAGGTTAGAGTTGTTCTTTATGAATCGAGTGGTCAGTTGGCAAATACTGCTAATAATGAATATACGGTTTCACAGGAAGATGTTGATAATGCTTTTGTTTTTGAGGGATTAAGTTCTAATACCACTTATTCAGTTAGTGTTGAAACGGTTTGGATTAATAATACGGCTTATAATAATCTTTATTCGATCCATCGGATTGATACGACTTTAAAGAAAAGACCAACTCTTTCAGGAGTTAAGGTAACGCCGAATGCTGATGAGGTAAAGTTTACGATAGAACTTGATAATGTTAATGATCCGGATAAGAGTATTGTTTCTTATGTTTATAATATTTATTTGGCGGATGATATTACTATTGATAATTTGGATCCTACTGTGGTTTATTCGGTTACGAAAAATGATCATGATGAATTAATTTTAAATTTAAATGAAATTGATGAATTAAAAACTGGGGTTAATTATCGTTGTAAGATTATTGCTCAATATAATGATAATGAGATGGTTCGAGAGGTTTCAACTGATTATAGTGGTAACTTTTTAATTAAGAGTAAGCCTAATATTAGTTTTGAATTAAAGAGTGCTACGATGAATAAGGTTACGGGTACGATTCAATTGATTGATGCGAATTGTACGGTTCCTATGTCTGGTCGTTCTTGTTTAAATGAGAAAAATAATTTTACTTTACGTTATTATAAATTAAAAGATGAAGAAACGACAGATAATGATATGAGTATTCGTTTTGATCCGTCAAAACTTACTTCAGATATTACGTTATCTAATTTATCTTCAAATACCACTTATGCGGTGAAAGTTTTTGGAAATTATTATGATGATGATAATATTCAACATACGAATGTGCAAATTGGAGATACTTTTTATGTAACCACCGATAAAAGTGATAAATTACAGTTAGAGATTATTGGGGATAATACCAGTGGACAGAATAAAGATGGAACGGATAATTCGGCGAATGTGGTAACTTTTGATGCTAAATTGGTTGCCCCTCAAAATTCGACGATTATGGATGAGATTTCGACGATAACGCTTAAATTGTATAGTGGTCGCTATAATGTTGCTGAAAAGTTAATTGGAACTTATCAAATGAAGAATGCTTCTGATATCCTTGACTTTTTTAGTAATATTACGATTCAAAATGGCTTATTTACTGATGCGACTAGTCGAGGTTTAGGAAAAATTGATAGTCTAGAAAAGATGATTACACTTACGAATAATTCAACAGGGACTTTGAATGGTTCTTATACGGTTGAGGTTACTGATGTTTATGATTCTAGTGGAGTAAATCAAATTGAGGTTGAAGATAATGTTTATACGTTTAATTTGACGCCTTCTTATTATTTGGATACGAGGATTGCAACGAATCCTAAGGATTCATTTGTAACGGTTACTCCTATTTTAAAGAAAAGTTTGACTGAAGAAGAAAGGAATGAATTAGGGAAGACGGTTAAAAATCTAGAGGATTTGAATGATGATACGGTTGTGGGGGTTATTATTGAAAATAGTTTAAGTGATACTTTTGTTGATTCGGCTTTTACTTATGAAAAAGCGACGGTGAATTTTACGATTTATAATGGAACAAATAAGAAACAAGTCAAAAAGATTCCTGTTGCGATGGGGAATAAGTATCAACCAAAGCAGATAACTGTATATTTAGATCCGAGTGATATGGATAATGGAGATAATTTTACCCGTGGATATGTTTATCGGATTGGTTTTGATATTGATTTTGTAACAGAAGATGGTTCAAATCCTAATTATCGCAATGATGCTTTGTATAAGGTTGTTCCTATTGAGCGGCAGGATCCATTTTATACGCATTATATTAAAAATAGTAATGAGAAAGGGATTACTTATTCTTTTTCAATGAATGATGTTGATAATGCTTTATTTGATCATTCTTTATATTATAAAATGAAAAATGGCGATGATTATTTAGAAGTTTCTGATGCTTTTGTTAATGATCGGGAATATCATGATGTTTTTGTTCCTTTTTCTGAACAGGATGAATATACACTTTATTATGGTAGAAAAGATACGGCAAATAAAATTCAGTATGTTTCTATTACCAATTATCGATTTGATGGGAAATATCAGTATGATGGGAATGAGGCATATTCTATTATTGATGATAAAGATAATGTTTTGAAACTTCGTTTTAATCATAATGGGGTGATTGATAAAGCTTATGCTTATCGTGTAACGATTAAGAGTAAAGATCAGGGAGATATTAGTGATTATTCTAGATATTTCTTGGCTTCTCAATTGAGCAAGATTTCTATTCCTACAGGTCGTGTTGATGAAGAAGGAAATGAAATTATGGAAGAATATCCTTATATTGCAATTGATTATGCCAATATTAGTAAATTTATTGGTCATAAGATGCTTGTTTATGTGGATGTTTACTATGATAGTGGACTTGTTGGAATTGAGCAATCTTTTAGGAATGGTTTGATTCTAGAGGATGCTATTACTAAAAAATATTTGAATATTTATAATGGGGGTTCAGAAAAGAAATCTTATTCAAATTTAGAAGCACGAAATATGGGAATTTACTTTACAAAAAAAGATTATGATAATGATCAAAAGATGTTTTATTTGTATAATCAGATGATGGATACTGATAATTATGATCCATTAATTGGGGCGAGTTATTATAATACGAATCAGTTGGCTACTAGTATTGGTGTTGCGTTTGGGGTAGATTATAGAAATACGGGAATGACTTTAATTGATGAGAAGAAGGAATATAATGGAATTCAAGCGCGGTTATTAAATGTTGCTAGTTTGAAGACGAGGGATAATACTTATCAGTTTAATACGATTGTTCCTACGATTTCTGTAACTTCTGGTACAAATACTATTAATAGTGTGACGATTCGGATGCGACCTAAGGGAATTTATGGAAATAATCAATTTATTAAAGATGGAAAAGAACATAAGAAGGTTTATGTTGAATTTTATGAGGATGCTGAATTTTCTCGGAAATTAGGTGTTTATAATAGTAATGTTACGATTACGGGAAGTGATCTTCTTGGATATAGTGCTTCTATTGATGATGTTACCATTTCTGATTTGCATCCGGATACTAAGTATTATTTTCGTGTTTTTGCTTATATTGATGGAAAATATACAAGACTTTATGATAGTTCTAGTACAACTTCTTATATTACGAAAGATTATGCCACTTCTACATTAAATGCTTCAGGAATATTGAGTACGATTCAGTTTTCTGTACTTCCTTTCGATTATCAAGGAGAAAGTTCTTTAAAGAAGCTTACATGGCGATTAGCTTTAAAAGAGACTTCTAATTATAAGATTCGTTTTGAATTGTTTGAACCAGATGGTACAACTTCTAATGAAGTTGATCCTACAACGGGGGAGATGCATGAAGTTCCTAATTTTAGGGCAGTTAATTTTGATGGTAGTCTTGGGAATTCTTGTCGCCAAAGTTTGGTTGGTAGTAGTGAGAATGGTTATGTGAATGGATGTTATATTTCTGTGGATCGATCAGAAGTGAAAAATATCAATAATCAATCCATTGTTTATCAATTTGATGGTAATCATTTCTTATTTGGTGATGGGCATTATAAGTTAGTTGTTTATGCTGTTCCATTTACCAATAATCAATATAAAGAAGAAGATAAAGTAATTTTATATCAAAATGATAGTTTAGTTAGTGAGGATGTTAGTTCAGGTGGTTTACGACATGCAATTAATATTCCTTTGTTGCAAGAAGCAACGGCTAGTTTGGGGGATACTTTATCGGCAGGATATACGGATAAGAGTGGCTATTATGTTTCCTTTTCTCCAAAAATTATAGATACGCATAAGGTAATTAAATATGGAAAATACTATGCTAGATTAAAAGATGAAAAGGGAAATCTTGTTGCTTCTTCTAGTGGTAGTAATCAGTGTTTATATTATTTAAATAAAGAGAATAATCCAAATATTCAAAAGGCTTCAGAATGTTCTGTTGAACTTAATGTGAATAGTATTAACCAAAAGATAGAGTTTACGGGATTAAAATCTAATACACTTTATTACGTAGAATTAACTTATCAAGTTTATCGTAATAATGTTGGATTTAGTGAAGAGGAGAAAGTTAGTGTTACGCCGTTTACTGATTTTATCTATACGCCGATTGCGTCTGGAATTACGTTGGGGACTATGACGGCATCATATACTAATGGTAAAAACATTGTGTTAACTTATAATGGTTCTACAAATTTGGCAAATAATATTGTTGAGGTAGATTATACGATTTCTTTAAAAGGTGGTTCTAGTAAAACAACTGGTACTTATCAAGAAAATATTTTTACGATTAATACGGATAAGACCCCAAGATTGTTGATTGATACTTCTGATGGAAGTCATTCTGAGAATACTAGTTTTACTTTTAGAATGGGAAATACTTATATTATTTCTACTAAATATTATTATTTGTTGAATGGGAAGAAGACTTTACTTAAGGATCAGGAAACGGGAAATGATACCTTTACGACGATTTTAAACTTATAGAGAATTTAAGATTTGGATAGGTATTTTAAAAGGAGGAAATCATGAGAAAATATAATAATAAAACGAAGAAAACGATAATAATAATAGGGATATTATGCGTGGGCATTATTGTTATATTTTCTTTGTTTCTAAAGAAAGCTATTGATGTAGGGAAGACCGCTTATACGGTGAAAAGTGGTTCAATTTTGTTTGATAAGGATGAAAATATGATTACCACAACGAGTAGTGGAACTCTTCGAATTAAATGGGGAGGGGATTACTATTTGATTCATGATGATAAGAATTATGATTTGGGTAGTCATTCTGTTGTGTATGATTCAAGTTCTGGAGATATTTCTCTTTATGGAAAGTTTTATGGGGTAAATAAGACGGGAAAAGTGGAAACGATAAAGGGAGAAAATAAAATTAAGAGTTCGGTGAATTCTAAGTTTTATAAGTTAGCGGATAGAATGTATTTGATTATTGATCGTACAATTGAATCAAAAGATTCTTCCTTTGTGACAGGAAATTATTTGATTGTTCATTTGGATAAGTTGGGGAATGCATTATTATTAAATGATAAAACAAGTTATAAGACTATTACTCCTACTGTTTTAAAGACTTCATCTTATACTTTTGATATTGCTAATGAAAAGTTAAATTTTGGAGGAGAAGATATTGATTTGAAGAAAATCATTGGGAGTACAAATCAATATGATCCAGATACTTATAATTTAAATGCAGATAAAAAAGATGATGATAGTACGAATGGTAATGGTTCTACCGGTAGTGATGGCTCTGGTACTGGAGGCGGTACTGGTGGCGGAAGTGGTACTGGTAGTGGGGATGGTTCTGGAACTGGTATAGGGGGGACTGGCACTGGTACTGGAAGCGGTACCGGTATAGGAAATGGTACTGGTACAGGAAATGGTACTGGTACAGGAACGGCTGGAAATAATTCTGGTATTAGTAATGGAGTTAACAGTAATGGAACGACTAATGGGAGTAATTCTAATTTTAATAATAATTATTCAAATAATAATGGGGTTTCTAATGAAACGGTTCAGAAAATAATTAATGCTGCAAAAAATACTTCTGTGGTTCGGGTTACTCCAGAAATTGATAATATTTCTGTTGATTATGTGGTGTATGATCCTGATAATGAATACAAGAGTGTTTATGTTGAAGTGGAAAATACAGTAAATTCGGTTGTGAATGTGGTTTATATGTCTAAGACGGATACGAATCTGGTTATTCGTGATTTATCTCCTAATGTATATTATAATTTGACTTTTAAATATAGTTATTATGATGAGAGGGGAATTTTGAAGGAATCTACCTTTGATGAGGTTGGTCTTCATACTTATTTGCCAAAAATTTATTTGAATGTTACCAAGATTGTTGGCAATAAGTTGTATTATAAAATTTCTTTTGAACGAAATTATACGGTTACAGGAGGGAGCTTGAGTCTTTATTTGAATGATCAATTTACGGGAGTTAGTGCTAGTGTTCCTTCTTTGGGAAGTGTTTCAGAAGTTAGTGGACGGGATTGTTATTTGGATTTATCGGGGCTAGATCTTAGAAGTTCAGATAATCCTCTTCTGACGGTTAAATTGGTTTCTTTGAATTTTAATACTTATACTGTTAGTCCTAATGTTGATTATAAGTTTCGTTATTAAGGAGGAGTCATGAAAAAATTTGAAAAGTGGGTTCAAGAGAATTATAAGTTAATTATTCCTATTAGTTTAATTGTTGTCGTTTTTATTTCTTTTCTTGTTTATTATAAAATTATGGTGAGTAGTAATTATCGGGTGGATAAGAAAGAAGCGGTTTATCAATATTTTAATGATGAAAAGTATCCTTATCAGGCAGTAGTTAGTAAGAATAAAAAAGGTGTTGTTGTGGATTTTAAGCCAAAAGATATAGAGGTTAATTTAGATTCTACACCAGTTTATTATCAGAGTGGGAATGTTGTTTTATTTCCAAGAGATATGAGTGTGGTTATGCCAACACTTAGTTGTGCGGAATATTTGAGTCGAGGTTATTCTTATATTACTTATCAGAAAGGGATATATCAATTAACAACAAATCGTTATTTTGGGAAATTAAATCATTACTTTTTCTATGATGGGAAAGATTTGTATTTCTTTATTGAGCCAGTTACTTTAGTAATTGGGAAGGAAGAAGTGAATTTATCTTCTTATTCTTATTTAGTGGCAAAGGCGCAAAATTCGATTTCTTATTATGATAAGAAGAATGATTTGTATCGAACGATTCAGTCGGATGATATGGATATTTATGTTAAGAATGATTATTATAAAATTTATGTTGCTAGGGATATTATTGACTATCAGGGGCAGAATGTTGTTTTGACTGCTTCTTTGGAAAATTTGAATACAATCGATAAAAAGGGATAGGATTTTAAAGATTTTATCTCTTTTGTTCATGGAGAGGCAGGATAAAATTATGAAATAATTTTTAAATCATTCTAAATCCTTATAAATAAAGGGCTAATGAGAAATTTATACTCGAAAAACCGTTAACTTCGTATATGATAAAATCCTTATTTATTAGTTATTTGTAGTATAATTAATTATCATAATTAGTAGCTTTTATCTGTCGAGTACATAAATTTTATTATTGATTTTAATTCAAAAGTAATATTTTTGTAAAAATTATATTAAAAGAATATGGTTTTATTAAAAAAATCTTATGTTTTTTGAAAAATATACGTTCGGTTTTTAAGATAAAATATTTAAATAAATCCTTTTAAAATAAGACTTAAGGCAATATATAGATTCTAAATTATATTTTCATCCTGATGGAGAGGAATTTTTTTGTTTGGAATTTTTAAGTTATGTGTTATAATTGTTTTGTAAGTTTAGGTTGAAAAAAAGTTGGATGGTGAATTGATAATGAAATTGTTTGTAAGCAAGAAATATTTATTTGTGATACTTTTGATTGTTGTTTTATTGAAGCCTTGTAGTTGTTATGCGGATGCTAAGGATTATGTTTTTCAATTTGATGCTGATTTAGCTGATAAACTGTGCTATGAGCCTAATAATAATGCTGGTTGTGTTGTAACATGTAAAGATAATAGTAAGGCTAAGAATGAAGGAGAAATGAAGTTGTACGGTGGTGCAGGTCTTTTATTAAGTGATGATTGCAATGGTGCTGATAATATTGCTACTTTTTATGTGAGAGACACTGGATTATCTCAATCATTTGATTCTGATGCTAATTTTAAAACTTTTTTATCGACTTCTGTTTGTGGAGGTACAACTTCTTGCTATGGATATGTAAAGGAAAAATATTGTAAAAATTTTAGTAGTAGTGATTCTTTATGTAAAAAATTGAAAGCGCTTGATGGTAAATCTTCTGAGGGTACAGGAAAGAATGGAGAAAAAGTTCAAGCTTGTTATGCTTCTATAATTCCGATGTCTGGTGATGATTTATTGAATAGTAAGTTGAAGTTTGGAATTCAGATGTTTTTAAATACATATTCTTCAGGAAAGCAAAGTTTACTTATTGAATCTGTTACTAAAGGAGATGGTGATAGTAGTGTTGGAGCAACATATTATGATTCAGAGCATATGGTAAATGTTGGTGAGAATAACAAATTTTATTTTTTTGCCAAAGGTTCTGATTATTCTACGTTTGAAAAAGATTATGCTAAAGTATTTAAAGAAGGTGTTTGTCCAAATATTACTTTTTGTTTGAATACTTTTGATAAAAAGGATTGGTATGCAGAATTAGGAGGTACTTGTGACCCCTTAAAATATGAAACTGGAGTTAGTGAAACTACTAGTGATGGTTCAAATTCTGGATTAAAACTTAGAGAAACTGAGCCAACTCCTGGGAAAAATTTAATTAACGGTGAGATTCTTATTGGTGGATGTAAAGCTTTATTAGGTGGAGATGATGGTGATTCTACATTAGTAGATTTGTTGAAAACAATTTTAACAGTTGTTAAAATTGTTGTTCCTATTATATTAATTGTGATGGGGTCTTTGGATTTTGCACGTGCTATATTTTCGGCAAATGAAGACGAAATAAAAAAATCGCAATCAAAATTTATTAGAAGATTGATTGTTGGAGTTATAATCTTCCTGGCTCCTTCAATTTTACAGGGAATTTTGACACTTGCACATTCTGTATGGGATGTTATCGATCCTACACTTTGTGGTATTTTAGATTAATTGTTTAGGAGGTGAATATACATGTTTTTCTTAGATTTTGTTTGGTGGAATCCGTTAACTTGGATATCTGAAGGATTAGAAAAGCTTCAAGGAGCGATAATGAGTGCAGTACGGGCACTATCCCTTAGTGTAAATTCAATTATTTATAGACTATTGATAGATTTATATACACTGTTTGAAGCTTTATGTTCAGCAAGAATATTAGATGAAGAGGTATTAGAAAATTTAGCTACTAGAGTAGGATATATTTTAGGTGTAGTTATGTTATTTTTTGTTATTGTATCTTTTATTCGAATACTCTTGGATCCGGATGCTATAAATGATAAAAATAAAGGCGCTTTCAATGTTATTAAAAAAGTTCTTTTGGTAATTGTTATGTTGGGTGTTTCAAATTATACATTCACTCTTCTGTTTTCAATCCAAAAAACGGTTGTAAAAAGTCATGTGATTTCAAAGTTGTTGTTACCATATGATGTTGATACTCAACATTTTGGCGGTGCACTTAGCGCGGAGTTATTTACATCTTTCTATAATGTTTCGTTGGATTATTTGGATGAGGATGGCAATGTGCTTGGAACGGATGAAAATGTTCGACTTTGTCAACAAGAAGTCTATACTTTGAAGGAAAGGATAACTGAAAATGGTGATTTCTCGTTAGCTGATGTTTGTTTAATGGCATATACAACGTATACTGGTGCGGATGGCGAAGAAAGGCAAGGATATATTATTGATTATAACTGGTTGATTTGTTTTGGCGTTGGACTTTATACAGTTTATTTACTAGGTTCCTATTGTATTAGTGTTGGGATTCGGATGATTCAATTGGCATTTTTGGAAATTATTTCACCTATGGCTATTGTTTCTTATCTTTCACCAAAGCAAGATTCGATGTTTTCAAAGTGGACAAAAATTTATACATCTACCTATTTAGATGTCTTTATAAGGATTGCTATTATAAATTTTATGATTTATTTGATAGCCTTAGTTTTTGGTAGTGGAACTGATCAGACGTTTTGGAATAGTTTTACAATTACAGGATCTAATCCTATTGGGACTAGGCGGTTGTTAACTATTGTAATGGTTTTGGCTTTGTTGGCTTTTGCAAAGAAAGCTCCTGAACTTTTGCAAAATTTATTTCCAGCTGGAGCTAGTAAATTAGGGTTTGGCGGTATACACATGAAAGATATGTTGGGTGGTACTCAAATAAAATCTGGTCTTAGGACTGGTGCAAAAGTAGCAACTGCTGGTACTGCGATCGGTTTGTTAGGCGCTGCTGCTTCTGGATATTCTAGATATAAAATTAATAGAAAGAATGGCGGTTCTGTTCCTCGAAGTCTTTTAGGTGGTGCCGGCGGTGCTTTGTCAGCAATTCCAAGGGGCTTGAAAGCCGGAGCAGCAAAGGGAAATATATTTTCAAATGTATCTAAAGGCTGGGAAAATCAAAGAAGCGTCGATGATAAGTATGATGAATTAATAACTGGTGGTGGAAGTACTGTAGGAAAATTTGCTTCTCATTTATCGGCTCACTTTGGCGAAACTAAGGGACAAATGTATAGTAGAGTTATTGCAAATAATGAGCAAGTTAGTAAATCTGTAAAAAGTTTAGAAGATATGGCAGAGAATTTTAAAAATGTTAAAATCGCGAAATCTGCTTGGGAGAATGCTAAGGCAAGAGGTGCTACTGATCGTCAAATAAATGATTTGTATGATGACTATAAGATGTTGAAAGATAATCATATAACGGCGGCACTTCAAGGACATAATTTTGGTAATTCAAAGGATCAAAGTGTTGCAGAATCGATGAAAGTCTTTCAATCAGAAATTGCTTCTATGGTAGATAGTGGTAAAGTTGTTTTGAAAAGGGATGATGGTTCAGTAATTCATGGTACTGACTTAACAAGTGCAGCTACAATTGATGCTGTTTCTATTTCAACTAGTCGTAATATTTCTTCTATTAAGATGCAACCTGATTTTAGCGCGGCAATGCAAAATGATAAATCGGCAGGGGTAAATTCTAATAAGAAGCAGTAAGCATTATTTTATTTTTTAATATTTTATATTTTAAAAAGGAGTGTGATATATAATGAATAGTTATTTAGTTCCTGCTAATGCCAAAAAAGGGACTTTGATATTTAATATTTTTAGACCTTTTGATTTGATACTTTTTTGTACGGGAGTTGGAATTTCTTTGATAGCTTTGGCTATTGTTCCATCTAGTAATCTTCTTGCCGTATCGATTGCAATGTTGCCAGGATGCATATGTGGTATATTAGTTTTTCCTATTCCTAATTATCAAAATGTTTTGTGTGCGTTGTGTAGTATTTATCGTTTTTATACAGAAAGAAGAAGATATGTTTGGAAAGGTTGGTGTTTTTATGAACAATTCAAAGATACAGAATCAAAATCCAAGAAGTAAATATACTGAAGATTGGATACCGGTTAAGGCTATTGAAAATGGTATGATTATTTTGGATAATAAATTGAGGGTCACTGGTGTTAAAATTCGTCCAAGAAATATATTTATTTTAGATCAATCTACACAGGATAATGTTATTATAGGGCTTAAGAATTTTTATAATACTATAGATTTTGATTTTTGGTTGATTAGTGCTGATAGACCGGTTGATATTTCTGGATATTTAGCTAGATTGCAGTTATTATATAACCAAACACCAAATCCAGTTATTCGTAAGATGATTAATCAAGATATTATGAAAGCAAATAGCTTTATGGACAATAACGTTACTGATACAGAGTATTATATTTTGTTTAAAGAAAAAAACTTAGAAATGATTCAAAAAAGACTTCGTACAATTATTACTGGTCTTGCTAATTGTGGATTAGATAGTGCACAAACTTCTAATGAAGATTTGAGAACAATTTTGGATAATTTCTTAAATGGGGGAATGAGGACAGATTTTGGGACGGTGATTAGTTCATGAAATTTAAAAGTGAGATAGCGCCTAAGGGCATTGAGTTTCGATCTGCTGATTTTAGTATTAGTGATAAGTATGCAACTATTTTAACTGTTGTGTCTTATCCTAGATACATTTCTCATGGCTATTTGGCAAATTTAACAAACATGTCGGGTGTAAAGTTAATTATTAAGCATATGCCGCTTCCTTTTTCCGTATTATCTAGAATGTTGAATAAGGAAATTGCTGATTTAAAGGCTAAGTATCAACAAGAAAAAGATGTTACGATTCAAGAAAGAATTCGTCAAGATGTTGAGAGTTTGGAATACTATATTCAGCAATTTACCGCTAGTCAAACAAAGACTTTTGATTTCCAAATGCATTTAATGGTAACTGCTGATACAAAAGATCAACTTGATAGTAAAAAACTTTCTTTGAAAAATTATTTGGATGCTATGGAAATGAGAGCTATTCCTTTGCGTTTTGAACAAGAAAGAGTTTTAAAATCGATGTTGCCTATTTTTGATTCTCAAGAAATCGAGCAAAGGATTGGAACACCAATGCCTGCATCGACAATGGCAGCGATGTACCCATTTATTTTTGATAGTATTAAAGATGATGGTTTATCTACTTTACTTGGTGTTGACTTTTCTGGTGGTGTTGTTTTATTTAATCAATTCTTGTATCAAATTAGAAAAGAAAATAATCGTAATAATGCAAATATGATTATTTTGGGTACTTCTGGATCAGGAAAGAGTACTGCTGCTAAGTTAATGCTTAGAAGTCATATTCGAAATGGTTATCAAATTGTTGCAATTGATCCAGAGGGAGAGATTAGCGAAATGACAAATATGTATGGTGGACAAGTTATTGATTTGGGAAAAGGTGGAGCATACGGGTTAATTAATCCGTTAGATGTTGTTGTTGATGCTGATGAAGAAGATATCAAAAATGGATTGGGATATACCGTATTAAACAGAACTTTACAAAATTTGAAAGCCTTTATGAAGTATTATTCTCCTGATATTGAGGAAGATGTTTTGAATATGTTTAGTGAAGTTGTTCAAGATACATATGCAAGATTTGGAATTGATTTTAATTCTGATTTTAGTCATTTTACTTCAAAAGATTTTCCTGTTTTTGATGATGTGTATGCTACAATTGTAGGTAGACTTAGATCAATGACAGAAAAAACTCGTGAGAGGGATATTATGGAACGTCTTGAAATTAAAGTTAGACCTTTTACACGAGAATTAAAATATTATTTTAATGGTCATACGAGTGTTGATTCTGATGGAGATTTCTTAGTATTTAATATTAAGGAATTGATGAATAGTGATGCAAATATAAGAAATGCTTTGCTATTTAATGTATTAAAGTATGCGTGGGGATTATGTTTAAATCCTAATGTAAATACTATCTTGTCTGTAGATGAGGCTCATGTATTATTAAGTGCTAAAAATACACTTGGTGCTGAATTTTTAGCTCAAGTACAAAGACGAGCTAGAAAATATAACACTGGTACAATTATTATTACACAACAACCAAGTGATTTTGTTGGTGAAGATATTATTGTTCATGGTAAGGCTATTTTTGATAATGCTTCGTATTATTTGATTATGGGACTTAAGAAACAATCTGTTGATGATTTATCTATGCTTGTTGATTTGAATGATAATGAAAGAGAAGGTATTAAGAGGTATAATCAAGGTGATGCATTATTTGTTTGTGGTAATAGAAGAATGCAAATTAATGTTATTGTTAGTGAGGAAGAATTGGAATCGTTTGGTTCTGGTGGCGGATTTTAATTAATTTTTTTAAAAGCGGTGGTGATGTTCATGAATGAGAATGGTAAAAGTTTTATTTCAAGATTTTTTAAAAGAAAAATTTTATTGTTTTTATTTGGTAGTGGTTGCTTTTCCGCTTTTTTCTTTTTTCTTCCTATTATTGTTGTTTTATTCATTCTTGGTATTATTGAAGGTGGGTCAGGGTCTTCAGGCTCTTCTATTTCATATGAATCAGAATGTAATTATGAGGAAACTAAGGTAACAGTAATGGATGGCAGTAATACTACAGTACTTGCTACCGTTAGTTTAGAAGATTATTTAATTGGTGTCGTTTGTCCAGAAATTGGAGCATGTGATGGTAAGGTGTCTTCAAAACCAGAGCATTATATTAAAGTTAAATTTGTTGCTGCTAGAACTTATGTGCTCGCGAGAGGTAGATACAATAGTTCTACTAAATCAGTGACTATTCGAGCGAGTACTAGGGATCAACAATGGTGTGACTTGAAAACGGGTTGTATTCTTACTACTGAGTCGAATGGTTATATGAATACTTATCCGGGTGATTATTCTCAAAGTCAAATGAATGGTTCTATTTCTCAACAACGTAGTTATACCGAAGAAGATTTGGAGTTGCTGCGCAAATATTATAAAGAAACTTATGGAGATTTATATTTATCAACTTCTTATAATGGTAAGATAACTTCTTTAAGTGGGGCGGACGAAACAGAGTATAAAGCTACCACTCAGTTATATTGGCAAAGTGAAGCAGCTTCAGGAAAAAATTATGAACAAATTTTAGATGAAACTGGTGCTAGTGGTAAATCTGATGCGGAGGATTATGCGAACAAAAAATTATATAAGTTGGGTTCTTATTGTAAATCAACTAGAACTTCTTCTTCAGGAACTTTTATGGATTTAGGAGAATATCCTGATGTTTCTTCTACTCCAGAATTAAAGAAGTCTATAAAACAAGTTCTTGGACAAGATGGATTTGATCAATTAAATGATTACATTAAATCTAATGTGGAAAAAGCCGGATATGGAACTGGTTCGGGTGTTGCTACAGCAGCGCAGTCTCTAATTTATGGTTTATATCAAAAAGGTTATCATTTGTGGTATCAATATGGTGGTGGACATGATTCTGTTGCAGTGGGGTTGGATGAAAGATTTGGTACTAGTAGTTACGATTGTTCTGCTTTTGCTTCTTGGGCAATTAAAAATGGATGTAATTCTAAGTTTGGGGTTGATGTTACTGGTGGCTTTTTGAATAATTATGGTAAAGCTTATTCTAGTTCTAAAGCCATATCTTCTGCTAAACCAGGTGATTTAATGGTTTATGATCAAGGAGGAGGAAAGTTTGGACATGTTCGTGTTGTGTTGAAAAGTAAGGGAGATTCTGTTATTACTGCGGAGTCATCTAGTGGTGGTTTTAAATTTGCCGAATACTCTAGTTTAGAGGGAAAATATTCTATTATAGATATGTCTAGTTATTATAGTAAATCATGTGAAAAAAAATAGGGAGGGATAATGAGAAAAAATATATATTTGTTTTTTATTCTTTGCTTTTTGACTGGATGTTCTGCTACTTATGAATTAGAACTAGGGGGTAATAGATCTGTTGAAAATTTAACTATATATTCTAGTGATGTTTCAGAAAATGAGTATATTGATGAAAAATTTTATCCAGTTTATTACGGTAGTGAAATAAATACGATTAATCCTTATGAAAAATTATCTGGTACTTTGTATTATAATAGTTCTTTGTTAAAGAAAGATGTTTTAAATATTTTGAATTATAATTATGTTTATAAGGACTCTTCTTATAAATTATCTAATATTATTAATAATACCTTTGATGATGTGGTAATTCAAAGATATGATCATGATGGTGACGGTAAGGAAGATTATTTATTAATTAGTACATCTGATACTTTTTCTTGGTTTAATATTGAAGAAAAGTTGGAAAAAGTAACTATTAAAATTAAAAGTCATTATAAAGTTATTTCTAGTAATGCGGACTTGGTTAATAAAAACGAGTTAGTTTGGTATTTTACACCGGATAATATTAAAGCAATTAATTTGGTATGTGATCCTAGTAAAATTATTGATGATAGAACATTTTTGCAAAAATTTCTTGATGGAGAGTATATCAATATATTTTCAGTTTCTATTTTTGGTGTTTTTATTTGCTTGGTTCTTTATTTGATTTTTAAAAAGAAAGGGAGTTTAGAAAATAGAATTTAGAAATTAATAAATATAATTTGTGTGATTTTTGTTTGCAATTTATGTAATGTTGTTATGGAGCGTTTTATATTAAAATGGCTTCATTTTTATTTTTTAGAATTTTTGGTGAAGAAATATAATCTGGTGTATTTAGTTAATATTTTAGAAATTTTAAAATGTTATTTCTCTCATTGAATATCATTCACAATTTTATTATTTTTCCATAAAATAATCATGAAAGAAGAAAAGGAGGGATACTATGAATGGTTATGGCTCTTCCGCTGCTATAGTGTTAGTTTTATTTATTTTATTGATTATCATATTAGGGGCATGGATTTAAATAAATATTAAGGAGGTGAATCGAAAATGACTTCTAATTGTAATAATAATTGTAATACTTCTTGTTCTGGTGTTGGAAATGGATTTTTAATTATTATTGTTTTGTACATTTTGCTTGCTATTATACTGGGTTCTTGTTTCTTTTAATCATTAACTGTTTAACAAAATTTACTTTGTTAAACAGTTATTTTGATCTGGTTATTTAATTGAATTTTATTCTATTATTTCTTGTTCTCTATTTTTTTTTGTGATATGATTATTGTAGAAAAGTTGGTGATGAAATTGTACTTTGGTATTACTGGATTTGAATGTGGGGGAGAAGTTATTTTAATGATTATTAAGTATGTAATTAAGTTATTGAATATTCTCTATATAATAGTACCTATTGGTTTAATATTGATGGCTACTATTGATTTGGTTAAAAATGTTATTGCTAATGATGATGGTGAGATGAAAAAAAATTTAAAAATTTTTGGGAAACGCTTTTTAATGTGTATTGCTTTCTTTTTAGTGGAACCAATTGTTACAGCTACCGTTGGTTTGTTAGGCGATGCAGGATTAGATTATGCTAATTGTATTGATATTGCTTTAAAAGAAGATTTATCAAAATATAGAAAAGTTTTTGATACTACAACGGATCCTGTCGACGTGAATACCTCTCCTGGTTCTTCATTTTCTACAACGGATAAAACTAATACAAGTGGGGATTCTTCGTCCGCTTCTACTTTTGATGAGAATACAAAAAAAATTATTATTGGGGATTCTAGATGCATTGGGATGAAAGAAGCATTAGGTGAGGGCGCAAAACAAGTCTCTTGGATTTATGAATCTGGTAAAGGATATAATTGGTTTTCTAAAACAGCTGTTCCAAAATTGGATGAATTGATTAAAGATGGAAAAAATTATAATGTTATTATTAATTTAGGGGTTAATGATTTACATAATATTCAGAGTTATATTACTAAATTTAATCAGATGATTAAAGATGATAAGTATAAAAATTGTAAATTTATTATTGTTTCTGTAAATCCGGTTGATGAAGCTAAAGAGGCTAAAAATGGTTATTCTGTAAAAAATAGTTCTATTGAGAATTTTAATACGAAAATGAGAACTGGTTTAGATTCTTCAATTAAGTATTGTGATGTTTATTCTGATATTTCTAAATCTTTTGATACACGTGATGGTCTTCATTATACAGCAAGTTCTTATAAAAATATTTATTCAAGTATCAATAAATGTTTATCTGGGAATGCTGTATCTAATACTTCTGCAAGTTCTACTTTGGAATCGAATATTAAAAAATATCTTAATTCAGATGCTGAAAAAGGGACTTGGGCGGTTTATGTTCGGAATTTAAAAAAGAATGAAATTGTCAGTATTAATGGTTCAAGTAAAATGAATTCTGCTAGTGTTATTAAATTGTTTGTGTTAGCGAGTGCTTATGATAAAGTGAATGCTGGTTCTGTTAAGGAAAGTACGATAAGTGCAGATGCTAAGAAAATGATAGAAAATAGTGATAATGTTGCGACAAATAAGGTGATTAAGGCTATTGGGGGAATAAATGCTGTTAATTCTTATATTGGAAATAATTATTCTAATGCAACTCAATTAAATCGTTTGTTGGGAGGAAATTATACAAATAGTGGTGTGGATAATTATACTTCTGCAAAAGATGTTGCTCAGTTACTAGAAAAGATATATAAAGGGACTTTGGTTTCTAAATCTTATTCGAAGAAAATGCTTGAATTTTTGAAAAATCAGCAAACTAGAAGTAAAATTCCAGCTGGTGTTCCGAATGGAACGATTGCAAATAAAACAGGAGAGATACCGGATCAAGGTGTTCAAAATGATGCTGCAATTGTTTATACAAAGGGGAATGACTATGTTCTTGTCGTTTTGTCAAAGACGTCTAATGATAGTAATGCAATTGCTAATATTAAAGAAATTTCATCGATTGTTTATCGGTACTATAATACTTAAATTTTAGTGATTTATGATATTGATTTAGGAAATTTTAATTCTTACATTACTTTTGAAATTAAGACTTTTTTGTTTGTCTTTTTTTCTTTTTGATGAACTTATTTTTTCAAAAAAGAACAAAAAAAGTATTGCAAAAATATATAAACCATGGCATAATATTACTTGTTAGTTTAATTTAATTAAAAACTCCTTTAAAATTAAATTAAATATTTTATTAACAGTTGGTAATTTATTACCGGAAAGTAAGCGAGGGATAAAGATGTTAATTGGTAAAAGAATAAAAGATATGAGATTAGAAAAGGGTATGAGTCAACAAGAGTTAGGTGATATGATTGGTGTTACAAAAGTATCGATTTGTGGATATGAAAATGGTACAAGAACACCTAGTTTGGAGACATTTTGTATACTAGCTGATATTTTTGAAACGACGACTGATTATTTACTTGGGAGAGAAGTTCCTGTCGTTACTGAAGATGGTAGTGAATATATTGGGTCAATTTCGCGAGATGATATTGATATTATTAATGAAATTCGGCATTATCCTAATTTATATGCAAAATTAATTAAAGATGTTAAGAGATATGTTAGTTTAATTGTAAAAAAGATGAGATAGTAAGAAAATACTTATTATTTCTTTTCTTTTTGATATTTTATTTTGTTTTTTTTGGTGTATAATATATTTAAGGATGTGAGAGAATGGAAGTTAGAGAATTGTATCAGAAAAATATGATGGATCAAGAAGTGATGATTCATGGTTGGATTCGTAATCATCGAAAGCAGTCTCATTTTGGTTTTATTGATTTGTCCGATGGAACTTGTTTTAAAAGTGTTCAAGTTGTTTATGATGAAAAATTAAAAAATTTTGATGAAATTACTAAATTATTGGTTGGTTCTAGTATTGAGGTTGTTGGTGTGGTTGTTTCAAGTTTGGGTAAACAGGATTTTGAGATAAAAGCAAAAGAGGTTAAGATAATTGGAATTAGTGATGAGTCTTATCCAATTCAACCGAAAAGACATACAAGAGAGTTTTTGCGAGAAGTTGCTTATCTTCGACCTAGGACGGCTTTATTTCAAGCGGTTTTTCGTATTCGTAGCGTTGCTTCGATGGCAATTCATACTTATTTTCAAGAAAGAAATTATGTTTATTTTCATGCACCCATTATTACTGCTAGTGATTGTGAAGGTGCTGGAGAGATGTTTCGGGTGACGACTTTAGATCCTACAGCTAAGGATGTCAAAGACAGTGATGATTTTTTTGGTAAAGTAACGGGACTTACTGTTTCTGGACAATTAGAGGCGGAAAGTTTTGCAACGGCATTTTCGAAGTGTTATACGTTTGGTCCGACTTTTCGTGCCGAGAACTCAAATACTAAGATTCATGCTTCAGAGTTTTGGATGATTGAGCCGGAGGTTGCTTTTTGTGATTTAGATGGGATTATGGATATTGAAGAGGAGGTTCTAAAATTTATTGTTTCTTATGTTTTAGAAAAGTGTTCTGATGAGATTGATTTTTTGGATAAATTTGTAGAAAAAGGATTAAGAAAAAAATTAGAGAATTTGGTTTGTAGTGATTTTGTGCGTATTACGCATGAAGAAGTAATTTCTATTTTGAAGAATGCTTCTGTAGAATTTGAATTTACTCCAGAATATGGGGAAGATATTGCTAAAGAGCATGAGAAGTATATTACGGATTATTTTGGGTGTCCGGTTTTTATTAAAGATTGGCCTCGTGATATTAAGGCTTTTTATATGAAGCAAAATGAAGATGGAAAGACTGTTCGAGCAGTTGATTTAGAAGTGCCTGGTGTTGGAGAGTTGATTGGCGGTTCAGAGAGAGAAGCGGATTATGATAAATTGGTTGCTAGGATGAAAGATTTGGGAATGAATATTTCTGAATTGGATTGGTATGTGAATTTGCGAAGATTTGGAACGGTTCCTCATTCTGGATTTGGGATTGGTTTTGAACGTCTTTTGATTTATTTAACAGGGATTGATAATATTCGTGATGTGATTCCTTATCCAAGGACACCGAAATCTTGTGATTTTTAGAATGAGAAAATACTGATTTTGTTTTTTCTTTTTTTAGAGAAAGGACTGAATTAGTATTTTTTTTTGTAAAAAATTGGTATGATAAAAGTTTTATTTTGGTGCATATTAATAATGATTGGAGGGAAGAAATGAAAAAATTATTCATTGCATTTTGTTTTATTGCTTTGTTAATTGCGACGGGTTGTTCTACAGAAATGGATACATTATCTTGTCAGAATACGACTTCTTCTAATGGTGTTACGACGGATACGACTTATGATATTGATTATCAAGGTGATAAGGTAAAAAAAGTTAAAATAACTTATGATTATACTCAAGATGCTGTAAATAATGGGACGAATCAAGAGGGGACTGCTACTCAAAATAATGATACGTCAGAGACTGCAAGATCGAGCGAGAGGAATGATGGAGTAAATTCTGATTCTGATGGCTTGACAGAAGAACATGATAGTGATAAGAACTTGAAGTCTGATGATGTGGTTGATGGGGTAGTTGGTGATGCTATTGATAGTACAATTAATGGTGTTACAAATACTATTTTTGATTTAGCGGGTATTCGGACTACTTATGAGAATCAGATTAATTCTTATGGGAATATTAAAGGATTTTCTTATCGAGTTGATAAAAATTTAGATAATGAATATAAAGTGATTTATGAAATTGATATGGATAAAATTAGTGATAGTGATTTATCGAAATTTTCTGTATCGACAAGAGATTTTTCTGATTTGAAAAAAAGTTATCAGGATCTTGGATATACATGTAAATAAAAAGTTCATTAGAGCAAAGTCTAATGAACTTTTGTTACTCAATGGTTATTGTTCTAGTTGCTTGTTTGGTTGTGTTTTCACCGCCAACTTGATAAGTTACACTATAGGTGATTTTAATGGTTCCACTGGTTAATTTATTAATTTCTTTTTCTATTTCTGATGGGGTGTATGTTTTTGGGGTGGCGCCATTGATAGAGTAAGTAATTTTTTCTGGGGTAATTTCTTTTTTGTCGTAAGTAACTTGGATTCCTTTTTCTGTATAAGTTCCTGCTTGGATGGTTTGATTGCCACCAATTACTTTGACTTCTAATTTGCTAGAGGTTTGATCAACTTCATTTCCTTTGATTGATACGTTTGCACTAACGCCATTTGAGGCGTTGTTTTTAAAGTTACGGTATTCTACTTTGACGATTAATGCACTGACATTTCCTGAGGCGTTGTAGGTATAGCTTTTGTCGGTAGTGAAGGCAATAAAGTTTGTTCCAGATGCTGTTTTTGCATAAATTCCGTAGCCTAAGCCTCCTAGAATGTCGTTGTTGTAAGAAATTCTTTCTTGAAGGAATTGGTTTGTGCTGTTTCCAAAAACGGATTGACTAAAATATTTGGTTAGTGCTTCTTGACTAACGATGTCGGGGGTTTTATGTTCCCATGTTAATTTTACTGTACTTCCGTTGGTAACGGCTTTTAAATTGGTTACATCATCAAATTGAGCGAATCGTTTCGATTCTTCTGTTGGTTCTGTGCCTGAAATAAAATATTCTGTTTTAATTAGAGATTCTGGAGTGTATTTGCTTGGTTTGGCTGCTGGCCATGATCCATATTCTACTTCGGCTTGGGTTACACTTGATGGTTGGTTGAATTTTTCTGTAGTAACAGGGATGTATTTCATAATGGCGGACATAAGATTTTCTTTTGGTGTGCCAGCGGAATTGTAGTATTGGCTAGAAATATCTTTGAATTCATATCCATACCATAGAGCGATGGAGTATTGTGGAGTAAAGGCAACGGTCCATAGGTCGTTTACGGCACTTGCTGGTAATTTTTTTGCTTTCATGGTTGCTTCATCGAAGTTTGAAGTTCCTGTTTTGGCTGCTACTGTTCCACGGTAACTTCCTGTTCCACCACTAAAGCCATAATGTGCAGCATATTCTAAGACGTTTGCGATTAAATAAGCTGTTGAATCTTTCATGGCTTGTGTTTTCTTTGTTTCGAATTCGGTTGTTTTTCCTGTATCGCGGTAAGTAATGGATTTTACGGTATATGGTTCGGTGTAGTATCCACCGTTTGCGAAAGCTGCATAAGCACCAGCCATTTGTGTTGTGGTAACTCCAGGATCTAAACCGCCGATTGCGTAAGATTCATAGGCAGTATTATCTTTTAGAGTGATTCCTAGTCCGTTTACAAAATTGACGATTTTTTTGTTTCCAACGTCTTTTTGTACGGTTTGGAAGGCTTTTACTGCTGGGACATTTCTTGAGATACTAAGGGCATCTCGTAAGGTCATTAATCCTTTGTATCCGGAATCCCAGTTGTTAAATGGGGTTCCATCTGTGTACTGCCATGCTTCGTCGGTGAATAATTGATAAGTTGAGAAGTTGTCAAACTCAAATCCGGGTGCATAGGCAAATATTGGTTTTGCGGTTGATCCGGGTTGTCTTTTTTCTTGTGTCGCGAAGTTCCATCCTCTTTCGACGGTTCGATTTCTTCCTGCTCCGATAGCGGTTATTGCTCCTGTTTTGACGTCTACAATTGTAATTCCGGCTTGGACTTTATCATCTTTCCATTTGTATCCTTCGCCAGCAAGAATTTTATTGATTCCATTTTGAATGCTTGGGTCCATTGTGGTATGAATTTCCATGGATACAAGGGCAGGATCTTGTTTGGTTTTTTTGATTACTTCGGCAACAACGGTATCGATGTAGCCTTGATAATTATTGGATTCTGTTGTTCCGACTAGAAGTGAAGGAATATCAATGGATGAGGCGATATTTGCTTCTTCTTGGGTGATATAGCTATGTCTTACCATTAATTTTAGGACGGTATCCATTCTTTTTTTGGTTCTTTCTGGATTTTTGTAAGGGTTATCTCCGTTTGGGGATTGGAATAAACCGGCAATAATTGCTGCTTCTGGTAAACTTAAGTCGGATACTGATTTTCCAAAATAATATTTACTTGCTTCTTCAACTCCATAGACATTTCCTCCTAGGAGGCTATCATTGACATAGAATTCCATAATTTCTTCTTTGGTATATTTCTTTTCCATAAAGAAAACGGAAATGTAGACGTCTTTAAATTTACGAATGATTCCTTCTAGTCCGTTTCTTTCGGTTGAAGTTAAATTATTTTTTACGACTTGCATGGTTAGAGTTGAAGCGCCACCGGCACTAGAATTTCCTAGTAATTGGCCAAGTGATGCTTTTAAAAATCTTGCTCCATCGACTCCGTTGTGTTGAAAAAATCTTGAGTCTTCTGTTGCTACGATAGCATCAATTAATACTTGGGGTAGTTTGTCGTAGGAGACAGACTCTCTTTTTTCCATTCCTAGTTTTGCAATGATGTTGTTGTCTTTATCATAGATTACGGATTGGTCTTGGTTTGCTAAAGCATTGGGATCGAATTCTCCACAACTAGAGACAATGTAAATGCAAAAGGCAAATATCGCGAAGATTCCTAAACAACCACAAAAGATAAGAAAACTTAATATTTTTTTCCACCATTTTCTTCTTTCTTTTTTCTTCTTTGGATTGGTATGAAGGGATTTTGGTTCTTTGATTGGGTTTTTCTTCTTTTTTTTATTGATTTTTTTCATTTTTTCCACTTCCTTTGGTTTCTAAAATTTTATCGATAATTTTGATGTAATCTAATCGAGGAGCATATTTTGTTTCAATGGGAAATCCTTTTTGGATAAAATACTCTAAGGGAATTGATTTTCGGGTAGTATTTTCGATGAATTGAATGAGGGTAGATCCCATTAATAAAAAAGTTTGATTTAGACTTTGAAATCGTACAATTAGGAAAGAAATTCCTTGATGGTTGATGACCTTTTTGATGTGTTCTAATTGATGTTTGTGAATATTGGCTAAGGGGAAACTTGTTTTATTTAGGGTTTCTTTTGCATCAAATTCAAGATAAGTTCCTTTATAAATTCCGGTATAGTCTAGAGTTGATGGTTCATTGAAGTAGGCTTCTTTGATTTTGTTTTTGGGATATTCTACTTGTACGACTCTAATTGGCGTTGGTTTTTTGTATACTAGAGCAATCGCATGAATGTTGTAGTATTCATTGGTTTGATTGATGTCATTTTCTAGTGTCATTCCTCGATTGGCATAGATATTGTTTTTAAAGTAACTTTGTAATCTCGTAAGATCACCACCTTTTTTTCATTATACTATAAATGGGGTAATTTTACTATATTTTATCGTGTTCAATCTTTTTTTATGTCTAGTGAGTGTAAAGTTAAATTTTTCGTTTTTTTGTAAAGTTTTACATATAGTTTAGTATGAATCAGTATTTTAAATCGATGAAAAAAAATCATTTATTTTGTTTATTGTTTTATCTTTTTTTAGGAGGATTGATTTGCTCGTTTTTGTTTTTGCGCTATTTTTATGTTGAACTGGGTCCGGGGCTTGTGGAGTGTGCAAGTGATGAGGTGGAGAAAATGATAACGATGGTATTGAATCGGGCGGTTCGTGAATATATGGTAGAGTATCAGGGAGGAGATATTTTAGAAGTTGTACGGGATAAAAATGAAAAGATAGAAATGATCCGCTATAATACAGTGCGGTTGAATCAATTTACTTTGGGATTGACTTCTTATCTTGAGGAGCGTTTAGATGCGATGATACAGGGAAATTTGGATGATTTTAATCCAGAATATTTATCAAAGTTGTATTTAAATGGTGGAAAACCAGAGGGTATTTTGTTTTTAATATCAATGGGGAGTGCTACGGGAAATTCATTGCTTGCTAATATTGGTCCTAAAATTCCTCTTCGGCTTAGTGTTGTTTCTAATGTCTTTTTAGATGTTTCGTCAAAGATTACCAATTATGGACTTAATAATGCTATGGTGGAGGTTATTTCGCAAGTGAAAGTTAGTTTCGTTATTCAGATGCCTTTTTTGTCTAAGAAAGTGGTGATTCAAAAAAATATTCCTCTTACAATGGAGATTCTGCAAGGAGAGATACCGCAGAATTATTTGGATTCTTTTGTTCGGTCAAAGTGATTGTTTTGTTTGTTTGGGAAAATACTGATCTTTTTTTTCGTCATGGATGAAATTTTTTGCTATGGTTTGATTCTTTGCTACTTAAATTTATAGGTAGATGATTTACGTCTAGCGTAATAAGAAACCTTTTCATTTTAGAAAATTTATTTTTGGGGTAAAAATACTATTTAAATTGTCAATAATTTAGGAAAATGTCCTGAAAAAAATTAAACATAAGCGGGATTTTACTCTCGTTTTTTGTCTTAAAT
>CAKPAK010000005.1 GCA_934132915.1 uncultured Bacilli bacterium | reverse complement strand
TGGAAAAAATGGAATGTTAAAAGAGAAAGAGTAGAAAGTGTTGCAGAACATATTTTTGGTGTTCAAATGCTTGCGATCGCTATGAAATCTGAGTACCAGTATGATGTTGATATTATGAAAGTAATATTGATGTTGGCTATTCATGAAATTGGAGAAACGGTTATTGGCGATTTAACACAGTTTCAAATATCCAAAGAAGAAAAAGAAAAATTAGAGCATGAGGCAGTTCACAAAATTTTAGATGACCTATTAGATGGGAATCAAATTGAACAATTATTTTTAGAATTTGATTTACATCATACAAAAGAATCAATGTTTGCTTATCAATGTGATAAATTAGAATGTGATTTACAAAGTAAATTATATGATGAAGAAGGATGTGTTGATTTAGAAAAACAAGATGGTAATGATATCATGAAAAATAAAAGAGTTCAAGAATTATTAAAAACAGGTGCATCTTGGTCAACAATGTGGTTAAAATTTGGTCAACAAGTTTATCCGTATGATGATAATTTTAGAGCAGTTTCAAATTATGCAATCAATAATGAAATTAGTAAAGTTAAACAGAAACACTTATAATATACAACAATTAAATTGATAAAACATTTAAACAGATGAAAGTTGTAGAGTACGACGACATGCGACCATGAAGAGTTCATCTAAATATAATAGTATTTCGTTAATAAAATGCTACTTCTATTCACCAAGTAGGGGCTTGATTAACCAAAGTTCACTTAGCAAAAGAAAATCATAACCATTTGTGGAAGGATGAGATTTTAAAGAGAAATGGTTTCAATTTCTAGAAAAATGATCATAGGGGATATGGGACTTACACCTCATTTTATTCTTTAGACAATGGGATGAAAATAAGAAAAAAATGCTAAAAAGGAAGGAGAATCGATATGTCGACCAAAATCTTTGAAAAAAATTTCTATAACCAAGATTTAGAATCAATGAACAATCAGATGAAAATGCACCGCCAAAAATTAGAAAGTGAATGCTGTCAGAATTGTGAATACGCAATATCAGATGAATTACTAGATTGTATTATTGAAGAAAATAGTGAATATCAAAACCTTTCATACGAGGAGGTAAGAGAACAAATTGGATATTGTGAATTATATATAACGAGTGATATTCCGGATAAATTAGGATTTTGGTGCCCAAATTACTTCGCCAAAGAAAAAGAAGAGATAGCACCACCCCTAAAAAAGATAAGACAAAAATCGTGTGACCATTAAATCGAAATCTGAATAAATAAGATTGAGAACAAGTAAGAAAATAGATTTCTGCACTGACCAAAAAAAACATCTTTAATATATTAAAGTAGAGGTGGTGATGTTGTCAGAAATTAGTGTCACAGAATTATTCTCCTTAAAACCAAATAATATCATTGATATTAGAAGTTCTTATGATTATCATTTAGGGCATATTGAGGGGGCAATAAATATTCCCTATTATAATCTCTTAAATAATTATAGCCATTACTTAAGCAAATACAGACTTTATTATCTCTATTGCGAAACAGGAGAACAATCAAGAGAAATAGCCAATCGTTTAAATCGTTTTGGATATCAAATGATCAATCTTCAAGGTGGATATCAAGAATATCAAAAATTTTTCACTCAAAGATAAGGCAGGAAAAACCTTATCTTTTTCCGTTAAAAAAATCAATTGACTCTCATTCCTTATTATGTTACCATTAAATAAATGCGAGGTGAAAATATGCAAGAAGTAATAAAAGATACTCTAGTGGATTCATTAAAATTACTCCCTTTTTTATGGCTAACTTTTCTTCTTCTTGAAATGATTGAACACAAATATCAAAAAAAAGCTCAAAAAATCATTGAAAACGCTGGACGATTTGGACCCATTTTAGGCGGAATATTTGGTGTCGTTCCTCAATGTGGATTTTCCGTTGTTGCGACTAATTTTTATGTTACAAGAATAATTTCTTTAGGTACCTTAATTAGCATTTATTTATCCACAAGTGACGAAATGCTACCCATTTTACTCGCAAAAAAATCAAGTAGCAGCCTCATTTTTTCTATACTAGGATTAAAGGTAGTAATCGGTATCTTATCCGGAATCATCATTGATTTCTTTTTTCAGAGAACAAAAGAAAATAAATTAAAAGAATTATGTAACCAAGAACATTGTCACTGTGAAAAAGGAATTTTTTCTTCTAGTTTAAATCACACCTTAAATACAATTCTCTTCATCTTAATAACAACATTTTTCATTAATTTAATTATGCATTATGGATTGGAAGACTACTTAAAAGGAATTTTTCATCAAAACTCTATTTTTACCCCTTTTCTTGCTAGTCTTATTGGTCTAATTCCCAGCTGTGCATCCTCAATCATCTTAACCGAACTTTATCTCAATAAAATTTTATCCTTTTCAAGTCTTATTGCTGGATTATTAACAGGAAGTGGCGTCGCGCTTCTTGTATTATTTAAGAATAATAAAGATCTTCAAGAAAATTTAAAAATTTTAATCCTGATTTATTCAATTGGCACAATAAGTGGAATGATTTTAACGATACTTTCTCAAATTCAGTAAAAGGAGGAACAAATTGTGAAAAAGAAGCTAGAATATCAACAATATTTCGATCAAAAATTAAATTTAGAAAAAAAAGTGAATACAATAGCAACCTTAAGAGGAATCATTTTTATCGTGATGATAATGAGTTTTATTTTAAAATATTATTATTATCAAACTTTTTTTCAAATCATTTTTATTTTATCCTTAATCGCCTTTTTAGGTCTAATCTTCATTCATGAAAAGTATTTTAAACAATATCACTACTACGAAACTTATTTAAAAATAATCAATAAATATCTTGATAGAGAAAATGGAAAATGGAAAAATTCAAAAGAAACAGGAGAGGAATTTTTAGAAGAAAACACATCCTATCTTAAAGATTTAGACATTATTGGTCAAAATTCCTTATTTCAGTATTTATCTGTTTGTAAAACCGTAGGCGGAAAAAGAAAACTTTTTCAAAAACTTCAAAATCCCAAACTTTCTTCCGTCTCTTTAAAAAAAGAACAAGAAGCAATTGAAGAACTAGCAAATGATCCCAATTGGATGATAAATTATCAAGTCGAAATGCAAAATTATGATCAAAAAGAAATTGACTTATCGAAAGTTTTCAATGCCATTCAAAAGGAAGAAAAAACGCCTTCTAAAGATTATCTCATTGCAGGCGGATGTACAATGCTTTCATTCATTTTACTTATCTCAGGAATTTTTCATTTTGTTAGTCTAAAATACTTTTATGGAATGTTTCTTTTTAACTATCTAATCTCTTTTATGTATACTTTTATTTATCAAGAAGATTTTCAAAACATTACAACACTAATTACGGCATATAACAAAATACCATCAATAGTAAAAGTTATACTTACGAAAGAATTCCATTCTTTTAAATTAAAAAAGATAGAAAAAGAAGTCGTATCCTCTCAACAAATTACCAATAAAATCAATCATTTAGACACGTTAAATAGCATCAAAGATAATTTATTATTTAGTTTTCTTTTGAATGGAATGTTTTGTATAAATCTTTTTTCTCGTACCTATTTTCTTGCCTTTTTAAAAAAAGATTTCTCCAAACTAAAAAATATCATTTTGGCGATAGAAGAGTTAGAATCTATGATCAGCCTAGCTGGCATGGGAATTTTACAACAAGAAAACTGTTTTCCTCATCTTCTTGAAGAAGTCGAAATTCATTTCCAAAATTTAAAACACCCCTTACTTCAAGAAGCCATTTGTGTTCCAAATGATTTTTCTACCACGGCAAAAGTAAACATTATTACAGGCTCTAATATGGGAGGAAAAACTTCTTTCTTAAGAACCATTGGAATTAACCTTATTCTAATGAATGCGGGAACTTATGTTTGCGCCACTTCTTTTTCCTCTGCTTATTTAAAAATATTTACATCCATGCGCGTTAATGATGATATTGAAAAAGGCATTTCGACTTTCTATGGAGAATTACTAAGAATTAAAGACGCAATGACTTATCTTGGTCATGGCAACATGCTCGTTTTAATTGATGAAATTTTTAAGGGAACCAATTATCAAGATCGAATTTATGGCGCCAAAAAAGTAATAAAACGACTTCAAAATAAACAAGTCATTACCATTTTAACTACACACGATTTTGAACTTTGTGATGAAAAAAATATTAGTAATTATCATGTTAAAGAATATTATGAAGGAAATAAAATAAAATTTGACTATAAAATAAGACCAGGAAAATGTAGTAGTACAAATGCTAAGTATTTAATGGAAAAGTTAGAGATTATCTAATCATCTATTTTTATTCAGTATCTTCTTTATAAGATACTTTTTCTTTATCGCTTTAGTAATTCTATAGAAGTATTTTCCAAGGAAAAAAATAAGATATTCTTTTTCTTTTATTTATAGTATAATAAAAATACTTAAGGAGGAATAGGATGAAAGAGAAGTACTATGAATTTACATCAACATTTGCTATGGGAATAATTTTTTTATCCGTAGGAATAATCTTAATGATTGGAAAAAATCAACTTTATCAAGAAATTATTTCTACCATTATCTTCTTATTATGGGGAAATGCTTTTGTAGAACTAATCCGTCTTTATTTCAGGCATCAAAGTAAAAAGAAAAGGAAAAAAGCACTATATTCTTGTCTTTTCCATTTAGCCATTTGCCTGTTATTTTCCCTTCTTCCTGAATTTATTTTCAGCCTTGCGCCTCTTCTTTTTGCTATATATTTAACCATTTTAGGAATCAGTCAGTATATTATGGGTTACTTAGAAATCAAAACCAAAGAAAATTTTGGCGTTCGCTACTTTTTATTAGGATGCCTTTATTTAGCTATCTCTCTTCCCATTATTTTCTCTCCACTAGGAAAATTAGAGAATTTTCTCATCTGTGTAGCCATCTATGCCATCTTCCTAGGAATATCCTTTATTTGGGATGCCTTAATTCAAATCCTTCCTCTAAAAACCAAAAATAATTTCAAACGAAAAATTAAAATCACACTCCCCAAAATTATCGAAGCGATGATTCCTTATTCCGTTATGATCGAGATTAATAGAAATCTCGAAGTTAAAGATCAAAATACTTATTCCTACCATAACATGGATGCCAAAAAAGCCGATTTAAATATCTTAATCCATACCTCTAATCGAGGATTTAATCGTATGGGGCATATTGATATTTATTTTGATGGAAAAGTTATCTCTTATGGATGTTACGATGAAGGATCAAGATATGTTGGAGAATTATTTGGCGATGGGGTCTTATTTATGGTCAAAAGTAAAAAAGAATATATTAATTTTTGTATTGATAACAGCAAAAAAACCATTTTTGATTTTGGCATTTGCTTAACAGAACTTCAAAAGAAAAAAGTCTCTCTTCGGATAAAAGAGTTATTAGAAAACACTTACCCTTGGGATCATAAAATCGATAAAAATTATCAAGAGGGAAAAAGTTATGCCGCCAAGCTTTACCAAAGAACCGCCGCCAAGTTCTATAAATTTAAATCGGGGAAATATAAAACATACTATGTTTTAGGAACCAACTGTTGCTTTTTAGCTGATGATATTATTGGAAAAAGTGGAACAGATATTCTTTCTATTAATGGATTAATTACTCCTGGAACATACTATGATTATTTAAATCGCAAATTAAAAAATAAAAATACAAATATTATTTATAAAGAAATTTATAACAAAGATAGAAGAGCGTGATAGAATGACCAGTAACACAAAATTATTAGAAGATTACTACAATAAATTTAATGAAGAGAAACGCCTAGATTCTAGGAGAGGACAAGTAGAATGGAAAACCAATTTAACCTATATTGAAAAATATATAAAAACAGGAGCCAAAATTTTAGATGTTGGAGCAGGCACAGGAAAATATAGTCTATATTTAGAAAAAAAAGGATACAATGTCGAAGCCGTTGAATTAGTAAAACACAATTTAAAAGTCATTCAAAAGAAAAATCCTAGCCTAAAAAGTTATTTAGGAAATGCTCTAGACTTATCTTTTTTAAATGAAAATACTTATGATGCTGTTTTGCTCTTTGGTCCAATCTATCACTTAAAAAAAAGAACGGAACAAATTCAAGCCATCGAAGAAGCAAAACGAGTATTAAAACCAAACGGTATCCTCTTTATTTCATACTGTATGAATGAGTATGCTCTCATTACCCATGGCTTTAAAGAAGGAAACATGCAACAATCCATTGAAGAAAAAAAAGTAGATAGTACTTTTCATATTTTAGAAAAAGGAAATGAATTATATGATTATGTTCGCTTAGAAGACATTAATTTTCTTAAGAACAAAACCCACTTAAAACGCCTGAAAATCATTGCCTCTGATGGAGCAAGTAGCTATATTAAAGATACATTAAATAAAATGGACGATAGTACTTTTGAAGTATTTTTAAATTACCATTTAAAAAATTGTGAAAGAAAAGAATTATTAGGTTCTTCTACCCATGTTTTGGATATTTTAAAAAAATAATCTTAACCTAGTTATTTATATTAAGTAAAAATCAAACTTCCTCATAAAATAAACTAGAAAAGGAGGAATTTTGATGTTTTATAATGATACGATGGGCCGTGATGATTTAGACATTAACATCACCAATCAAAATGTCAATACCAATACAAACGATAATATGAATTATAATGAAGTAGGAGGCTACGACATGATGCCTATGCAAGGCAATGTGATGAATCCAATTATAGAACCAGGAAGAGAAAGGATCGTAAATCGAACATTTGTCCATGAAGTCCCTCACGTATGCCCAATTAACACAAGGATCATTAATAATCACATTTATCGCCATACTTATCAACCAAGATATACTTGTTGTGAGGAAAATGTCGTTACCCAACAACAATGTGGTTCATGTTGCTGCTTTCGATAATTAGAGACTAAGGTCTCTTTTTTTAGAATGAAGAAAAAATGCTTTTTGTAATGACTTTTCGAAAAAAGTTTGTTACAATCATAATAGGATCTGTTTCAAAAAAGAAATCGATCACAAAAAGACTTTTACATGTATAAATTGGTAAATGATAAAAAGACCAAAACAAAAAGAAGTCGGAGTAAGGAGATGTTATATGGAATACGGTAGTAGCGTAGTGGCAATTATACCTACTGGAGAAATTATAGTAAGCATGGTCGATGAAAAAAATCCTCGCCATTGGTGTTGTTTTGACGACATTGAAACAAAATTAAATTTAACTTCAAATGCAGGAACTGATCAAATGGAACATGCCTGGTACCTCGCTAGAAAGGGAATCATTTCCCTTCAAATTGTTCCTAATCTTTGCTATATTATCACCGCACCAGAAGTGAAAAAAATTATGCCTGTTCAATTAGAAAATTTATATGAATTAATAGAAGAAAATTTTTCCGAAGTGAAACAATTTGGTGTAGACTTGGTAACGAAGGATAAACATATCCCCATTGAAATAAATAATCAATTTGAATATGGAATAGAAGAATTAAAACAAATATTTGGATTTGATTTGCCAGAAAATCATAAAAGAAGGTAATTAAAAAAAAAGACTTTACCTTTTTTTCTTTTCCATCTGAAAATATCATGATATAATAAGAATAACTACTAAGTGTAAGGAGGAAACAAGATGTTAAAAGGAAAACCTTTTGTAAAATGGGCTGGTGGCAAAAGACAAATTTTAGATAAATTAAAAAAATATGTGCCAGAAGAATTTGACACTTATTATGAACCATTCATCGGAGGAGGCGCATTATTATTTGAACTTTCTCCTAAAAAAGCGGTCATTAATGATTCAAACCAAGAATTAATGAATGTCTATCGATGCTTATGCGATGAAGAAAAATTCAAAAAAATGTGCAATGTTTTAAATCATTATGAGGCAGAACATTCAGAAAAGTTTTATTATGAGATCAGAAATAAAGATCGAGACCAAAAAGGTTATCACCGTCTTTCCGATTATACCAAAGCTGCACGGACAATTTATTTAAATAAAGCCTGTTTTAACGGCCTTTATCGTGTAAATAGCAAAAACGAATTTAATGTTCCCTATGGCAAAAAAGAAAAAATCAATACTTATGATGGGGGAAATTTAATTACCGTTAGCAATTATTTGACTATGAATGAAATAAGAATTTTAAGTGTTGATTTTGAAGATTCCGTCAAAGATGCCAAAAAAGGGGACTTTGTCTACTTTGATCCCCCTTATGATTCTGATACCCAAACATTTAATCATTATACAGAAGAAGGATTTGGAAAAGAAGAACAAAGAAGATTAGCCAAAGTATTCAAAGAACTCGATAAAAAAGGCGTCTATGTCATGCTTTCCAACCATAACACATTATTAGTAAATGAATTATACAAAGACTACTTTATTCACCATATTGAAGCCAAAAGAAACATTAATTCAAAAGGAAATAGACGAGGAAAAGTAGAAGAAGTCATTATTACGAATTTTATCAATAAAGTTGGTTTTGAAAATCAATAAAAAAATATTCAAAAAAAATCTAAAATTTTCTTATATCAATAGTGTTAAAAAAAATAAAGTGTTATAATAAACTTAAAGTAGGTGGTTACCTTGATTCAAATATTTGATATTAAAAGAAAGACAAAAAATTTAAAAAACAATGATTTAAAAATATTAGAAAAATACTTATCGATATCAAATCAAAAAGATGAAGAGGATTTAAAACAATATAAAACGACTAAAGAAGGCTTAAGCGCTAAAGAAGCCAAAGAAAGACTGACAAAAGATGGAAAAAATATTGTCATTAAAGAAGAGAAAAAAAGTATCATTTACTTCCTTTTCAATTCTTTAAAGGATGAATTTATTATTATCTTAATTTGCTTAGCTATTATCAACTTTCTTCTTCAAGATAAATTAGGTTCCTTAATTATTTTCATTATTGCTTTAATTAGTGCTTTAATTAGATTCGTTCAAGATTATTCCGTAGATAAATTTAATCGTAAATTAAAATCCAGTATTTATTCAACAACAACAGTTTTAAGAAATGGCCAAGAAGTAGAAATCAAAGTAGACGATGTTGTAAAAGGGGATATCGTAAAATTAAATGCTGGAGCAATTATTCCAGCAGATTTAAAAATTATTGAAGCAAAAGATTTATTTTTAAATGAATCTGTCTTTACCGGAGAAAGTGCTTTAGTTGAAAAAAGAGCAATCAATCAAACAAAAAGCAAAGAAATATTTGATATTGAAAATGTTGCTTTAATGGGTTCTAGTGTTGTTAGTGGTATAGGAACAGGATTAGTAATAGAAACAGGCTTTTCTACCTATCTAGGAACATTAGGAGGAGAAGTAGAAGCAAAAAAACCAGTAACTAATTTTAATTTAGGAATGAAACATATTTCTAACCTCTTAATCAAATATATGGTAGTAGTATGCGTTGTTGTTGTAATCATTGATGGAGTAATTAAAAAGAACATCAATGAAGCCATACTCTTTGCCCTATCAGTTGCTGTAGGAATTACCCCAAGTATGTTACCCATGATTGTAAATGTTAATTTAACCAAAGGAAGCAGAAGCTTAGCTAAGAAAAAAACATTAGTTAAAAAAATAGAATCTATTCAAAATTTAGGAGCAATTGATATCTTATGTACAGATAAAACAGGGACATTAACAGAAAATAAAATTATTCTTCAAAAATATATTGATGCCCAAGGAAAAGAAAATAACAGTATTTTAGAATATGCTTACCTCAATAGTTATTACTCAACAGGAATTAAAAACTTAGTGGATAAAGCAATTCTTGCCTATGCTATAGAAAATAAATTAACAACATTAGAAGAAAAATATGAAAAAATTGATGAAATTCCTTTCGACTATACTAGAAAAAAAGAAACAATCATTGTAAAAAAGAAAGAACAATATCGAGTAATAACTAAAGGTGCCTTAGAAGAAATATTATCTTGTTGTACCAAAATCAAATTAGGAACAAAAATTACGGATATCAATAAAAATTTAAAAAAAGTAATTGAAGAAAAAGCTAAAGAACTAGCAAATGATGGTATGCAGGTGATTGCCCTTTCCGAAAAAAAAGAATATTCTAAAGAAAATCAAACAAAAGATATCGAAAGCAATATGACTTTTATTGGCTTTGTTGGCTTTCTTGATCCGGCCAAAAAGGAAGTAAAAAATACTTTAACTAAATTATCTAAAATAGGAATTCATACCAAAATATTAACAGGAGATAATCCATATGCAACTAAAAATATCTGTAACTTAGTAGGATTAAATGGTAACGATATTTTATTAGGAAGTGATATAGATACTATGTCCGATGAAGAACTATCGAAAAAAATAGAAAAAATTGATGTCTTTGCCAGAATGAATCCTCTTCAAAAAGAAAGAATTGTTTCCCTTTATAAAAAAAATGGTCATGTTGTAGGTTATATGGGAGATGGCGTAAACGATGCCCCTTCTTTAAATACAGCAGATGTAGGAATTTCAGTAAATACAGCGTCGTCAATTGCCAAAGAAGCAAGTGATATCATTATTTTAAAACAAAGCCTTAAAGTCGTTTATGATGGTGTAATAGAAGGAAGAAAAGTATATGGAAATATCGTTAAATATATGAAAATGGCACTAAGTGCTGACTTTGGAGATGTATTCAGTATTATGATAGCAAGTATTTTTTTCCCATTTTTACCTCTCTTACCTATTCAAATGCTTATTCAAGATTTCATTTATGATTTTTCCCAAATAGGAATTCCTTACGATAATGTAGATGAGGAATTCTTAAGAAATCCTAAAAAATGGGATACCAAAGGAATATCAAGATTTATGAAAGTAATGGGAATTACCAGTTCCTTAATTGATGTAATCTCTTTCGTTATCTTCTGGTACTTTTTAGGATTTAATACAATCAATAAAGCATCATATTTTCAGACAGCATGGTTCGTAACCTGCCTAGTAACAGAACTGATGATTATCTTTAATGTAAGAACAGCAAAAAAGCCATTTATTGAATCAAATGCCAGTCCAGAACTAAATAATTTAACTTTATTTTCATTAGTATTAACAATATTTACACCAATATTTTTACATAAAGTAGCATCATTCCATTTTGAAATATTACCACCAATATTCTATTTCTACTTACTAATATTAGTATTATTCTACTTCCTAATCGTATCAATAATCAAAAAAATATATATCAAAAGATACCAAGAATGGTTATAAGAAAGGAAAATATAAATGAAAAAAAATTTAATCTATGTCTTTATTTTATTATCATTAACAGCTTGTAATAAAGAAAATAAGGAAAATAAAGACGCAGCCACAAAAGAAACCAAGAGTGCTACCATCGTTTTACAGGGAAACGAAACGACGGGATATACTTGGACATGCACAGAAGAAAACCAATATTTAAAAATCAAAAGTACTTATCAAGAAGAGGCAAAAACAGATGAAAACGCAACTGGAGTAGGGGGATACTATATCATTACCTTAACAGGACGAAAAAAAGGCGATACCACATTGATTTGCAACTATCAAAGACAGGGGGAAGAAAAAGCAGAAGAAACCCGAAAATACACAATCGAAATTGCTAAAGATTTAAAGGTAAACGTAAAAAACTTTACCACAACAAAGAATGAAGAGACAAAAAATACAACAAATCAGGATGAAAATAAAACGACAACGCCAGCAAAAAAGCTAAAAACATTTACTTTTGATAATGCCTATGGTACAGAAACCATTGAAGCAGAAGAAGCCTTAACCGCAACCGGAACCGCTGGTGCTAGCAATACCATCTTCTTTTTAAAGGAAAACAAATTATATTTATATGGACATGGCGAGGAAGATGAATTATTAGCCGATGGTGTCGATAAAATTTATTATAAGACAGCGCAATCAGAGCAAATTACGGTAGTATTAAATAAAAATTCAACAATAAGTAAAGAAAATAGTTATCTTGAATATGAAAGAAAATAAAGATTAATTTAAAGAAAAGTACTGATTTAGAAATAAGCATTATTGTCTCTAATCAGGTAGTAATTCTTAATTTACTAATAAAATAAGTTTTGCTATATTCATGAGAAATTAAGGAGTTTTTCTATTAAAACATATTTTACTGACAAAGTATCAGAAACTCCAATTAGCAAATATGCAAAAATTGGGAATGGTTATGCTAAAATAACCATTATTGAATAAATAAAAAATAGAAATATCATTTTTTGGTATTTCTATTTTTATCTAAATATTGAAAAACCTCTTTAATATCCTCATGAATAACTAAGTCAGCAGCACCATCCATTGGAGTAGTATCTTTATTAATAATAATTAAATGTTTCCCATGAAAATAACGAACAAAAGAAGAAGCAGGATAAACCACTAAAGAAGTACCAGCAACAATTAAAACATCAGCTTGTTCAATCTCTTGGATAGCCTCTTCAATGACCTCTTCATCAAGTGCTTCCTCGTATAAAACAACGGCAGGTTTTATGATTCCTCCACATTTACACCGAGGAATACCATTTGCCGAAAATACTTCTGAAGCTGATAGGCTAGAACCACAGTTCATACAGTAGTTTTTCATAATGGTTCCATGTAATTCGATGACCTTTTTACTTCCAGCTTTTTGATGCAATCCATCAATATTTTGTGTAATAATCGCCTTTAATAACTGTTCTTTTTCTAACTTAGCCAAATATTGATGACAAATATTAGGACAAGCACTTAAACTATTTAGATTCTTTCTATAAAATTGATAAAAATACGCAGTATTTTCGATAAAAAAAGTATGGCTTAAGACTTCTTCAGGAGAATATAAAAACTTTTCATGATATAAGCCATCAGCACTTCGAAAATCTTTCAAACCACTAGCAGTAGATACCCCAGCTCCACCAAAGAAAATAAGATGTTTTGCTTCATGGATATATTGATTTAACAATTCCAAATCATTCATTTTCATCACCAAGTTCATTGTAATACAAAACTAAATTTTTGTTAAGTATTTTATTTTTTTAAAACTTTATGTTAAAATGTTAAACGAGTAGGTGATACCATGTTTAAAATTGGAAATATAGAAATCAAAAACAGAATTGTTCTAGCCCCTATGGCAGGAATATGCAACAGTGCATTCAGAAAAATTATTAAAGAGATGGGTGCGGGATTAATGTATGCAGAAATGGTCAGTGATAAGGCCCTTGTATACTCCAGCAAGAAAACAGAAGATATGCTCTATATGGAGGAATGTGAAAGACCAATTGCTCAACAAATTTTTGGAAGTGATAAAGAAACATTCGTCGAAGCGGCTAAACTCGTTTACGAAAAAATGCATCCAGATATTATTGATATTAATATGGGATGTCCCGTCCCTAAAGTAGCCATCAAATCGCAGGCGGGTTCAGCCTTATTAAAAAATCCCGAAAAAGTAAAAGAAATTGTCGAAGCGGTTGTTGCCTCCGTACCAATCCCTGTAACCGTAAAAATCCGAAGTGGTTGGGATGAGAAAAATATTAATGCAGTTGAAATTGCCTCCGTTATTGAAGCAGCAGGGGCTTCTGCAATCACTATTCACGGACGTACGAGAAGCCAAGGATACTCAGGACGAGTAAATTACGAAATTATTAAAGCCGTAAAAGAAGCCGTATCGATTCCCGTTATTGGGAATGGCGATATTATTGATATTGAAAGTGCAAAAAAAATGTTTGCTACTGGTGTTGATGCCATTATGATAGGAAGAGGGGCTTTAGGAAATCCTTGGTTGATTCGGGAATTAGTCTCTTATTTTGAAAAAGGAATTCTCTTAGCGCCCCCCACTTATCAAGAAAGATTAGAGATGTGCTTTCATCATATGGAATATTTAAGAAAAATCAAATGTGAAAAAGTAACGGTTTTAGAAATGAGAAGCCATATTGCCTGGTATTTAAAAGGCCTACCAGACAGTATAGAAACCAAAAACAAATGCTTTCAAGCAACAACCATTGATGAATTAAAAGAAATCCTTCAAGAGTATTTTAGCCAACTAAAAAAGAAAGAACAAAGTCTTTCTTAAGAATCGTAAGAAAATACAATCATTCGATAATAGGAATCAGCAATCCCCTTTGGCGATAAACACTGTGCAAGTTCTTTTACGTTCCTTTTCTTACTATTAGGACCATAAGGAACACTATCAATAAATTGCACATTCTGCTTTTTGTCATATCCAAGAAGAAGCAAAGCATGGTGTGATCCAGCAAGATCGCTACATTTTGTACGCGAAACAAAGATCATTACTGGTTGACCATTATCTAAAGCTTCTTTCATTACCTTTTCTGCTTTGGAAATAGAAAGTTCTGAGTGGTATACTTTCGCTTTTAAACCATATTTTTTGATGGCTTTATCAATTCCCTTAGCTTTCATCACACCACTACCTTTTTGCACCGATTTCAAGTAAGATTGTAAATCCAAAGTAGAGTAAGTTGTTCCTTTGATCGCATTAATTACCGACATAAGAGCATGAGACCGACAAGAAGCCTTAATAATACCCGTATTATCCTGTTGCCCCATATAAAATTTAACCGTCTCTTTAGGATAATGAACAGTAGCGATCGCGGAGCAATAATCCCCTTTGGCTTTGCCACATCTTCCGCTAGCATCTTTCTTGTTGTACTCAATAGTAACACTAGTAGGTTTTCCTTTTCCAACACCAGTACTAGCCGTAGAAGTTTGCCCAGGACTAACCAATCCAGGAGGAGTAATGCCAATATTAGGAGGCATTTCCAAATCGGCATCCTTTACTTCAGCTTTTTCTCTTGCCTCATAACTAGAAATTGTATCTAAATTACTAGCATTAAGTCCACATTTTGTATAAGGACCATCAAAATTTCCAACCAAAATCATTAAAAAATCCACAATGGATGGAACCAAAAACATAAATACAATGGAAATAATCTTTTTTAAAGATTGCATAAAGATTTTTTTCATATCGTCACCATTATTAGCAATTACACATTTTCCAATATCAATACTTAAAATTAACAACAATAAAATAGGAACAATAATAAAGACAATTTTCATTAATTCATTAATAAAATAAATAACTTTTAAAACGGTGCTATTTTCACAAATATCGACCACATCTTCCAAAAACAACATCACCATCAGTCCTCTCCAAATAAATTCTATCATGCTCTATTTTTAAAATCAACCAAAAATCTTTGAACTTTAGAAATTTTTCTCTTCTCTAATAAAAGGTGAAAGAGAGAAATACCAATGCCACCTTGAAATAAAAAGTCATAGTCTATTGAAGTCGCTAATATTTTCAAGACCATTTTAAAAAAATACTGATTCATCTTACTGTCTTAGAAAACAATTAAAGATAAAAGAGACTGATTTTCTTTTGATAAGAAAATTTAAGAATAAAAATTCATCTTCTGTAACAGGAAAAAAACATAAAAAAACAATTCCTCCCAGTAAAGTATTTATTTTTCTTTCATTTTTTGATAAAATAAAATCATGATTTAAGGAGGAAGAAAAATGGAAGTAATAAGAAGTGAACAAGAACTTGTTCGTAGAGAAAAACTAGAAAAAATAAAAGAATATTGTAATCCTTATCCTGAAAAATATGAAGTTACAAACTCGATTAAGGAAGCAAGAGAATTAGCCGATGGAACCCAAGAAGTAAAAATAGCAGGAAGAATCGTTTTTATGCGCAAAATGGGAAAATTGAGTTTCTTAAGAATTCGTGATATAGAGGCTTCTATCCAAGTTTCGATGCAACTAGATTTAGTTGGAGAAGAGTCTTATCAGTTGATGAAATCATCTCTTGATGTCGGAGACTTTATTGGTGTAAAAGGAGAAATTGTAACAACCCAAACCGGAGAAAAGACTTTAAGAACGCATGAATTTCAATTTTTAGGTAAAGCCTTAAAACCGCTACCAGAAAAATTTCATGGACTATCTGATCAAGAATTAAAATACAGAAATCGCTATGTGGATTTAATTATGAACGAAGATGCGAGAGAAAGATTTTTATTAAGAAGTAAATTAATTTGGGAAATTCGAAGATTCTTAAATGATCATGGCTACATTGAAATAGAAACACCAATTTTAAATAATAAAGCCAGTGGTGCAATGGCAAAACCATTTAAAACACATCATAACGCACTAGACATTGATTTATACTTAAGAATTGCACCAGAAACTTATTTAAAAAGAGCCATCGTTGGAGGATTTACCAAAGTATTTGAATTTGCAAGATGTTTTCGAAATGAAGGAATGGATACTACACACTTGCAAGATTTTACGATGTTAGAAGGATATGGTGCTTACTTAAATTATCAAGACAATATGAAATTTTTACGAGAAATGATTCAAACGGTAGTCGCCAATTTGTTTGGTAAATTAGAACTAACAATAGATGGAGTAAATGTAGATATTAGTGGGGAATGGGAAAATATTTCCATGAGAGACTTAATTTTAAAGTATACTCCAATTGATATTTATGAATATAATACACAAGAAAAATTATTAGCCAAAATCAAACAAGAAAAAATTGAAATTGACAGCGAAACTCCACTTGAAAATTTAGGTTACGGCAATTTAGTCGATCAGTTATACAAAAAAGTTGCTCGACCACATGTCGTAAAGCCATGTTTCTTAACGAAACATCCAATTAGCTTATCTCCACTTGCTCGTGCAAACGACGAAAATCCAAGTCTTACCGATCGATTCCAATTAATTATTAATGGTGCAGAAATCATCAACGCATATTCAGAGTTAGTTGATCCACAAGAACAAGAAAGAAGATTGGAAGAACAAGCGAAATTAAAAAATAATGGAGACGAAGAAGCAATGATGATGGATAGAGATTATATCGGTGCTATGGAATATGGAATGCCACCAATTAGTGGATGGGGAATTGGAATTGATCGCTTAGTTCAAATTTTAACCGATGCCGAAAACATCAAGGACTGTGTATTATTCCCTTTAATGAAACCAGAAGAATAGTTTTTTAGTAATTTTAAAGAATATCACAAACAGAAAAAAATACCAATAAAGAGAAAAATCAGAATGAAAAATCTCTAAAAGTATTTTTTTTCTTGTGTATTTTCCTAAGAAAAAGTAAACAAATGGCTAAAAATATAGCAATTACATCTTTTCATGTTATAATGAATGTGGAGGTAAAAAATGAAAAAGAAATATGGATTATTTAAAGTATTGTCGGTTTTGTTACTACTAGTAGTCGTTGCCAGTTATTTCATTAAGGATAGACAAAGTACAATTAGTTATATTGCTTTAGGCGACGTTTTTCTTAACTATATTCAATCCTTCTATTATTTCTTTGATACATTCGTCTTTATATTAGTTGTAGGTGGCTTTTATGGATTTTTAAATAAAGTTCCTGCTTATAAAAAGATGATCGAAGGATTTTCAAAGAAAATAACAGAAAAGGGAAAAGAAAAATTATTTGTAATTATTGTAACTATTCTTTTTGCTTTATTAGCATCTCTAACCGGATTAAATATGCTTTTATTAATATTTATTCCCATGATTGTATCCATTATTTTATTACTTGGATATGATAAATTAGTAGCATTATCCGCAACAATAGGTAGTGTTTTGGTTGGATTTATCGGAGGTATCTTTCTTACATTCAAAGATGCAAGTAACCAATACTCGGTAAGTTATACAACATTTGACAAATTAGTTGGGTTAGATAGTAATTGGGGAAATTTATTTCCAAAAATTTTATTACTTGTTCTAGCAACAGCATTATTGATTTATACAATATTAAATCATATTAAAAAAGAGGAATCAATCAAATATAATTTATCAAAAACGGATAATTTATTTATCGAAAGTAAAGAAAAAGGAGAGAAACAAAAGCAAAGTAAAAAACTTTGTTGGCCATTAGGAATAATTTTAGGCTTATTATTCATTATTCTTATTTTAGGATATTTTCCATGGTCAGACTTGTTTGGCATCAAATGCTTTAATGATTTTCATACGTGGTTAACTGAGTTGAAAATAGGAGACTATACAGTATTTACAAATTTAATCTCTAATAGTTTTACGGCATTAGGAACGTGGGGAAATTTAGGAAGTTACATGATGGCAATGTTCTATATGGTAATATTTATGATAATATTAATGCTAATTTATCATATAAAATTTGAAAATGCTATGGATGGATTTGTTTATGGAATGAAAAAAATGCTTCCTGGTGTAATGATTGCTGGACTAGCTTACTGTGTATTAGTTTGTAGTTACAACAATGGATTTGCCGAAACAATCATCACTAAAGCTGGCAAGAGTTTTGGAGATAATGCAATTATCAACTCACTAATTACCATATTAGGAAGTATTTTAAATGTAGATACTTATTACACATCAGCAGGAATATTCACTTCAATTGTATCTGCATTACCAGATAAAGCAAACCTTTCTGTGTATGCCTTAATGTTCCAAAGTCTATATGGACTTGTTCAAATTGTAGGACCAACAAGTATCTTATTAATTGTCGGACTATCTTACTTAGAAGTTCCATACAAAACTTGGTTAAAATACATTTGGAGATTTATTGTTGAATTATTAATTATAATCTTAATTGTATTAATGATCGTTTCACTAATATAAGAAATAAAAAAGTTCTCATCAAAAGAGAATTTTTTTATTATGATTTAAAAAATGAGTAAGTAAAAAAGGTAGCAATATTTTGCTCCTTTTTTAAATTTTTCTAGTTAATGTTTTCCCAGCCTTAAACTTACAATCTGATGAACAATAAAAATCAGGAAAAGTACACCTTGCTCCATGAGAATACTTTAGAATATCTTGTGCAAGTGGATGATTTTTCTCTTCTAATTTCTTTTGATAATGGAATAAAGTCTTTCTTGTTTGCAACATAATTTCCAATTGTGCACCCGAACATAACCGCTCTTTGCATTTTAAAATAAAATCTTCATATTTTCCCCTTTCACTAATTTGAACAAGTTCTCCCTGTGGATAAATATCCTGAACCAATTGCATATCATTCAGCCACTCATCTACTAACATTTGATCATCAGTAATAATTGGGGGAATAAAGTATTCTTTTTTCTTTAATATTTCCATTTGATAATCAAGAGTCCGGTGTCTCTGTGCTTGTGCTAATTGTGCAAAAGAACCTTTGTATAAAGTGGAAAAAACATCTCCAAAATATTCTTCTTTTTTCTCTAGATTTTTTCCAAAGATAGAGAAATTTCTACATTTTTCATTTTTTAATAATCCTTGCTCAAGAACATTCAATTGATGAAGACATTCTAATAATTCTTGCATAGAAGAGGATAATTTTCTTTCAAATACATCATCCATATTAGCATTTTTAATATATTCCATCATCCAAGAAGCAATATAATTAATCTGTCTTAAAGAAGTTGAATAAATCATCTGAGTTGGCATAAATACGGTTACAAAGTATCTTGCATTTTCTTGCGCTAATTTTTGAATTCTAGTATCACTATAAATATTTCCATATTGTGCTTTAATCTTAAGCTGAAATAAACGAAGCCATTTATGATATAATCTTTCTTCTGTTTCTGTAATATCAGATCCCACTTGCGCTACGGCAGATGTATATCTTGCTGATTTTTCACTTGTTGTATATTGATGTTCATTATTAAGGACCATCGCTAAAATTTTAGGTAAGTTTTGCAAGTTAAAACTGATTGAAATATGATCATAAACACTATGATGTCCATTATTTAAAGTCATATCAACTCTTCGCATCGTTTTTTCTAATTTTTCATTTTCTAAATGAGAAAAACCTTCCTTGTCATAGCAAATCCCTGCAATCTTCCCCGACAATTGAATTGCTTTCTCCTTGTCAAAAGTACCATCTACTTTCAAAAATTGATTAGGTAAAATCCCCACTTTAATTTTAGTTTGTTCCATTTTTCCTCCAAATTCTATTAACGTCTTTATTATTCTTTTTGTACTTTAATTATACTATAAATAACCCATTTTTTTAAAAAAATTAAATCATAATTCTAAGTTTTTAAATAAAATTCATCTTCCTATTATTTAGTTGTTTCTATACGACAAAAAAGGACCCATAAAAGGTCCGTGAAGAGTTATTCAGTATCTATTAGTATGAAAGATAAAGTTAACATGAAATGGGTTTATAAAAATTTTAATGCGAGAATAATATTCCCATTAAAACAATAAATAAAATGATAAAGATGATTATCCATGGGGCAAACAAAACAAATCGTAATAACTTTTTGCTTTTATCTGGCATAGAGTTCCATTGTTCCTGTAAAGTTTTAAAAGGATGTCGAAGCTTTTCTTTAACAAATTTAACATTTTCATCTACTTTTAGATAGAATTCATCTCCAAAATTATTTTTAACCCATTCTTTATCATAAAATTGATTTGTTTTATTATAGGAATATTCTTTGGATAAATGATAAGATTTCTGAACCAAATAGGATGAACTATAATCACTTCGATCCAAATATAATAATAATGCAACAATACCATCACTTAAACTTTCATATGTATCTTTTAAATAACAACAATATTCATCTTTAAAATCGATAACAACATTGGATTTCAATGCTTCCCCAATCTGGATATCTCCATCATATATAGGAAAATGTTGGATATATCCATCTTGTATGGAATAACAAAAATATTTTTTCCCATTGATTTCAATGACATATCTATTATCCCATATGGCTTTGTCTTCATAATAAATTTTAATTGTTTTTTGATTAGAAATAAATAATAATTGATTAAATTTTTGACTACCCGTAACTAAAAATTTCATGGGAATAAATTCTTCTTTAAAATTTTCAATATATTGATAATTCGTTGTATATATTTCATTTTCATTTGTATCGAAAATTTTAATTGTTTTCAGCTTTTCTAAATCAAGTGGATCATGAATTGAAACAAAAGGTAATTTTGCCTTATATTGTAATGTATCATTATATCTTATTTCAAATTCATTTCTTTTTTCGTTTTGAATCTGTAAAATATCTATCTTCATTATAACTTCTCCCTTTTAAAAATTATGATTTTTATTCTATAATTTAATTCTACCAAAATTCTCTGAAAAAGTCTTTAATTTTAGAAAAAATACCTCTTTTTATTTTTTCCCCTAATTGTTTTAAACTTTCTATTTTTGAAAGTAAGTTTATTCAAAATGAAAAAGAACTACACGAAGTAGTTCAAACAAATATCAATCTGGTGCGCCCATAGGGATTCGAACCCCAAACCTTCTGGTCCGTAGCCAGACGCTCTATCCAATTGGGCTATGGGCGCTTCAACAAATTCATTATATACTAATCTAAGAAAAAATACAATAGTTTTTTAAAGAAAAATGAGATTTATTCAGAGAAAAATCCCATTTTTTTAAACGTAGTAATGACTTTTTCAGAAGATAAATCTCCCTCGATTCGATTTAAAACGCTTTTTTCTTTTCCTTTTTCAAAGAATAAAGTCATTGGAGTAGCCCCACTAAGATTAAATTTTTCCAAAAATTCTTTTTGCGTATCGTCATCTTCTTCATCGTAATCGATATAGTAAACATGAATCCCATAATCCTTAACAATTGCTTCTATTTTAGGCTTGTAAGTTGCACAGTGAGAGCAAGTGCTTTTACTAACAACTAAAATAAAATCATCTTGATTATTGACCTTTTGCACAACTTCTTTATAATTTAATTGACTAAAACTACCAGGTTTTGGTGCATTAAGATAAATTACCAATAATACAGCAATAATCACAATAAATAGAAAAAGTGCAATATAAACGATTTTATTTTTCATCTCATCACCTCTATTCCTTGAGTAATATCATATCATTTTTTATTTTCAATTACAAGAAATAAACCCAAATTAATACTTTCAATTTTACATATTTTAGGTTATAATAAAAATACAAGGGAAGTGATAGTTATGGAAATAAAAGAATTAAAACAAGCTTATTTAGATTTATCTCAAGAATTAGTATCAATCAGGAGGTCTCTTTGACTACGATAAAAAAGAAATCGAATTAAATAAATATTTAGAAAAACAAAAAGAAAATAGTTTCTGGGAAGATAAAGAAGAAGCAACTGCAACGATTAACAAAATAAATGACCTAAAACAAATCATCGATCCAATTCAAACCTTAAGTAAACAAATAAAAGACAACTTAGAACTATTTAATTCTCCATCCAAGGATATTGAAGAGTTCAGTATTTTACTCGAAGAGGAACTCACCCGCGATCAGACGGAGATGGAAGAGTTAAAATTACAGACATATTTATCAGGAGAGTATGATAAAAACAATTGTATTCTAGAAATTCATGCAGGAGCAGGTGGAACAGAAGCCTGTGATTGGGCGAACATGATCCTTAGGATGTATCAAAGATACCTCCTAAAAAACCATTATAAAATAGAAGAAATGGATAAACAACTAGGAGAAGAAGTTGGCATTAAAAGTGTTTGTCTACGTGTTGTTGGGAAAAATGCTTATGGCTATTTAAAACATGAAAAAGGAATTCACCGACTTGTTAGAATTAGCCCATTTGATGCCAATAAACGACGTCATACCTCCTTTGCGGCGGTGGAAGTAACTCCAGAAATTGACAAAAATGTTAAAGTTGAAATTCAAGAAAAAGACTTAAAAATTGATATTTATAGAAGTAGTGGCCCAGGTGGACAAGGAGTAAATACTACAGATAGTGCGGTTCGAGTTACGCATTTACCAACCGGAATTGTGGTAACTTGTCAAAATGAACGAAGCCAGATTCAAAATAAAGAACATTGCTTAGAAATTTTACGCAGCAAACTATTAAAACTCGAATTAGACAAAAAGAATGAAACCATTCATGAAATGAAGCAAGGACAAAAAGCGATTGCTTTTGGTTCAGGGAAAAGAAGCTATGTTATGTGTCCTTATACATTAGTAAAAGACAATGAAAGTGGTTATGAAACCAGTAATGTAGAAAAAGTATTAGATGGGGAGTTGGAAGAATTCATAAAATATGGATTAAAGGTGTGATAGTATGTTTTTTAGAAAACGAAGAAGAAAAAAAATCGATCAAGTGCTAGAAAGTATTGAGAAAAAAGATTTATTAAAAAGATATTTTTTGCTTGCTTTAGGTTGCTTAATTGTAGCTATCGCTTTCAATGTTTTTTTTAAACAATATGGCATTGTTTGTTTTGGTGTATCAGGTTTATCTATTGTAGCAGAGCATTTTGGCATTCCGAGTGTTTTATTTATCCTTGTTTTTAATCTCATTTTATTAGTCATTAGTTATTATACTTTAGGTTGGAAAAAAACGCGCAATGCGCTGGTTGGTTCCTTAATTTTTCCTGTTTTTGTTGCTTTAACCGAGCCTCTTGTTCCCTATATTCATTTTAAAGATGTCGAACTATTGGTGGTGGCTATCTTTGGTGGTGTTTTATCGGGAATTGGCTATGGGTTGATTTATAAAACAAATTTTAATACAGGCGGAACAGATATTATTTGCGAAATTGTTGCTAAATATACCAAAGTGAGTATGGGAAAGGCCATGTGGGTATCCGATGGATTAGTGGTACTATCCGGACTTTTTATTTCTTCTTGGGAAGTTGTTTTATATGGCTTTCTTGTCTTATATATGATTAGCTTTATGACCGATAGGGTAGTTCTTGGAATTTCTCAGAGTAAGGCTTTCTATATCGTAACGAAACAAGAAGAAGAAGTAAAAACTTTTTTACTCTCTATAGCCGATGGTGGTGTCACTTTAGTCAATGCTAGGGGAGGATATTCCAATACCAAAGAAACGCTTCTTTTGGGGGTTGTTCCAACAAGACAATATTTTATTGTAAAAGAAGGATTAAAAGAAATTGATCCAAGCATTTTCTTTTTAGCATGTGATGCTTATGAAGTAAGTTCAAGGAGTAAAAAATGATGGAAAAACGAGAAATTAGAATTGATGAATTCATTCAAAATTTAACTTCTAGAAATCGCAGTGAAAGAATTGCGATCTTCATTTGGGGAGTATTAGTGTATGCGATTTCTTTTAGTATCTTTTTTTCTCCTCAAGACATTGTAACAGGCGGAACGACAGGATTATCTTTAATTATTCATCATATCTTTGGAATGGATTCTAGTATTTTTGTTTTTGTTTCTTCTTTTCTTCTTTTAATTGTCGGATTTTTTCTTTTAGGAAAAGAAAGTACAATTAAAACTATTTTTGGCGTAATCTTACTTCCGATTTTTATGGAATTTAGTAGCATCTTTCCTCGACTTTTTCATCTAGAAATTTCCTCACTGTTCTTAACGATTTTCTTTGGGGGAATCTTAATGGGGCTAGGAAATGGAATGATTATTAGAAGTGGCTTTTCTGTAGGCGGTTTTCAAACCATTTATCAAATTTTTTATAAGTATTTTGGAATCTCTATTGGAAAATCTACCTTATGGTTAAATGCTATTTTAATTGCTTTTAGTGGTCTAATTTTTAGTTTTTCTAATGCACTTTACGCCATTATTGGTCTCTATATTTCCTCTATTGTAACCGATAAAGTAATGTTAGAATCCTCCATCACCAAAACCTTTTTTATCATCACCGAAAAAGAGGCCGAGATTAGTCAATATGTTGTAGAAAATTTAGGCTATGGTGTAACCGTAATGAATGCCATAGGTGGTTACAGCGGTCAGGAGAAAAAAATTCTGATGTGCGCCGTGCCAACAAGACACTATTACGAACTAAAAGAAATGATTCAAAAAATTGATCAAGATGTCTTTTTCTTGATTACCGATACTTATGAAATTTACGGTGGAGTGTAAAGAGAAAGAAAAAAACTACGAAGAAAGAGAAAAGAAAAAAGAAATCTATGTTATAATAAAAGTTAGAAAAAGGTGATAAAATGGAACTAATTAGAGTAGACAATGTCCAAAAAACATATAAAAATGGGGTTGTCGCATTATATGATTTTAATTTAAGTATTCAAAAGGGAGAATTCGTCTTTGTGATTGGTGCATCTGGTTCTGGAAAGTCTACTTTAATCAAGATGCTCTACCGCGAAGAAAGACCAGATACGGGATCTATCTATATTGGTGGGATTAATGTTGCCAAATTAAAGAATCGAAAAGTTTACATCTTAAGAAGAAAACTAGGAGTTGTTTTCCAAGATTTTAAACTTTTACCCAAACTAACCGTTTTTGAAAATGTTGCCTTTGCCATGGAAGTATTCGGCTACGAAAAAGGAGAAATCCAAAAAAGAGTTTTAGAAGTATTAGATCTCGTTGGATTAAAAAATAAAGTAAGACAGTATCCCGATCAACTATCAGGAGGAGAACAACAAAGAGTCGTTATCGCAAGAGCTATTGTCAATAAACCAAAACTTTTAATCTGTGATGAACCAACAGGAAATCTTGATCCAGATACTTCTATGGAAATCATGAAAGTTTTAGAGGATATTAACAACTTAGGAACAACAATCATTATGGCTACTCATGATCGAGAAATCGTGGATAAAATGAAAAAAAGAGTAATTTTAATTGAGGATGGAAGATTAAAAAAAGACTTTGAGAAAGGAACGTATTATAATGAGAGGTATTAGAACGATTCAAAGGTATATTAGGGATGCCTTCAAAAGTGTAATTAGAAATTTTTCCCTATCTCTAGCTTCCATCTCTTGTATAGCGATTACCCTAATTGTTGTAGCCTTTTCTTTGGTTATTTCTTACAATGTAGAAAATTTTACAGAATCCATCCGTAAAGATGTCACCATGGTCATCTTCCTAGATAAAACCGCAGACAAGTCGGATTATGCAAGAATAGAAAAAGCCATTCGTGGAACGGGGAACGTCGAAAAATTAACCTTTAAAACCAAACAGGAATCTGCAGCCGAAACCGCCAAAGGAAATGAAGTATTTGAAGCGATTATCAGCGGTTGGACAGATGAAACCAATCCTTTGTTAGACAGTTTTGAATTAAAGGTAAAAGATGTTGAACAAATTAAAGAAACCGCCAAAACAATTAAAGCGGTAGATAAAGTCAATACCGTAAGTTATGGAGAAGACATGGTAGATCAATTGATTACGATTTTTGATGTAGTCAAAAAAGTCTCTATTGGGGCTGTGATTGCCTTAATCATTGTAACCGCATTTCTTATCGCCAATACAATTAAATTAGCTATCTATGCCAGAAAAAGAGAAATTGAAATTATGCGCTTAGTAGGAGCATCGAATATCTCGATCAAAATTCCATTCGTGATAGAGGGATTATTTTTAGGACTTTTGGGTTCTATTATTCCTATCATTATTACCATTTATGGTTATACATCATTATATAATTTCTTTCATGGAAAACTATTCTCCTCATCACTTGCTAAATTAATATCACCAACTCCATTTGTCTATCTAGCATCCTTACTCCTTATGATCATAGGAATATTAGTCGGAATGTTTGGTTCATGGAGAGCCGTAAAAAAATATTTAAAAATTTAATCATCAAAAGAAAAAAGTACTTCACTTTATTTTATCCACATAAAGTTGATAGTACTCTAATACTTTTAAATAAGTATCATCTGATACTTCTTTTTTTATGTCCGATAGAATTTCTTGATCTTTCCCTCTAAAGAAATCTAAATAGCGATTTTTAATATAAAAATAGATTACCTCCACTTCTTCTTTGGTTAAAGAAATATTTTCTTTCTGACAAAAGACAAGAATATCATCCTTAGTTAATTTCTTAATATAATTCAAAAGAATAAAACGATTTATCACCATATCACCACTTTATTTTATGCAAGTAAAAATAAAAAATGCCAAAACAATTAAAGGATTTTGAACAGAAAAAGAAAAAAAATTCTTATCCTGTGATATAATAATATTAATGCAAGGAGGAAGAGAAATGGGAAAAGAAAAAAAGATAAAATTAAAAGGATCTAGTTTCTTTGATAAGAATAAACCAATTAATAAAATCAAAAAAAGCAAAACCAAACCCAGTAAAGAAATTACTTTCTCCCATAAAAAACCATTAAATAAAGTGACCAAAATAAAGCAAGTTACGAAGAAAAATAATCGAATGCCCTATAGCAATTCTCAAAAAAATACTTCTTTAACGAAATATCTTCCTGATATTATTGAAAAAAGATACGTATTTCTTCTTGTCGTTATTGTTCTTGTCTTTAGTGCCATTACTGCAAGATTAGTACAATTACAAGTGGTTGAAACGGAAGACTATAATGAAAAACTTGTTTCTGCAACGGAAAAAATCGTCGAAGGAGAATCGACTCCTCGAGGAAGAATTTATGATAGAAACTACAAACTTTTAGTAGATAATGAAGCCATTAAAACAATTTATTATAAAAAAGTATCAGGGGTTACCACCAAAGAAGAATTATCCCTAGCCAAAACTCTAGCCTTAAATTTAGATATTGATTATAGCAAATTAAGTGAAAAAATGTTAAAAACCTATTGGTATAAAAATCATCCTAAAGAAGCAGAAAATAAAATTACCAAACAAGAAAGAGAAAAATATAATGAAAGAAAACTAAATGATGATGATTTAGAAAAATTTATTTATGAAAGAATTACTCCAGAGGAATTAGCCGGCTATGATGAGGTAGATAAAGAAACGGCCTATATTTATTACTTGATGAATAAAGGGTACTCTTATGCCGAAAAAATTATTAAAAATACAGGAGTAACCGATAATGAATATGCTTTTATTAGTGAAAATATTGATGACTTAAAGGGAGTAAATACGAAACTAGATTGGGAGAGAACTTATCCTTATGGAGAAGTATTTAAATCGATTCTAGGTACAGTTTCTAGCTCTACCCAAGGGATTCCTTCGGAACTAATTGATGAGTACTTAAAAGAAGGATACAGCATGAATGATCGAGTAGGGATTAGTTATTTAGAGTTTCAATATGAAAAATACTTAAAAGGAACGAAAGCCAAATATAAAGTAACTTCTGGAAATAATTACGAATTAGTCGATGCAGGAAAAAGAGGAAATGATATTGTATTAACCATTGATATTGACCTACAAAAATATTTAGAAGAACAATTATCCGCTGAAGTTTTAGCAACCAAAAACGAACCCCACACCGCTTATTATGATCATAGTTTTGCGGTGGTTGCTAACCCTAAAACAGGAGAAATTTTAGCCATGGCAGGGAAACAGGTTACAAAAACCGAAACCGGAGAATACAAAGTAACCGACTATACGCCAGGAGTAATCACGACTTCTGTAACGCCAGGATCAATCGTAAAAGGAGCCTCTATGCTAGTTGGATATAAATATGGCGCAATTAATATTGGCGATTATCAAATGGATGAATGTATTAAAATTAAAGCTACCCCAGAAAAATGTTCTTGGAGAACTTTAGGTTATATTAATGATATTAATGCGCTTGCCTATTCTTCTAATGTTTATCAATACAAAATTGCTATTGCTGTTGGAAATGGGGTATATCGTTATGATGAAGCCTTAGCATTAGATAAAGGAGCTTTTGATAAATATAGACAAATGTATGCCTCCTTTGGCTTAGGAGTTAAAACCGGAATTGATTTACCATCAGAAGGGCATGGATATTCTGGAAAGTCCACGCTTCCTGGACACTTATTAGACTTCTCGATTGGACAGTATGATACTTATACCCCAATTCAAATCTCTCAATATATCAATACCATTGCCAATGGAGGCGCACGTCTCCAACCTTATCTATTAAAAGAAGTATATGCTTCTTCCGCAGAAAATAAAGAAGGATTTGGTGAAAAAATCTTTGAAAATAGTACGAAAGAATTAGGAAAAATAGATGTGGAAGAAAAATACTTAAATCGAGTAAAAGAAGGATTTCGGGCAGTAGTAAGTTATGGACTTGGTACCCAATATATGGGATCATATCAAAGTATCGGTGCTGGAAAAACCGGAACCAGTCAAAGTTTTATTGATACCAATAATGATGGAACAGTTGATACAGAAACGATTACAACAAGCTTTGTCGGTTATGCACCATACGATGACCCAAGAATGAGTATCGTCGTAATTAGTCCAGATGTCGCGGATGCCACTGCTGAGACAACCAGTAGCATTAACAAGCGATTATCGGGAGAAATTGTAAATAAATACTTTGAAATTTACAAATAATGTGTTATAATACGTTCAGTGCTTTAAAAGGAGGTGCATTATGGCTAAGAAAGAAAGTAGAACTTTAGTAACCTTAACTTGCCAAGAGTGTAAGAAAGTTACTTATAGAACTCCAAAAAACAGTGATAATACAAAAGAAAAATTAAGCTTAAATAAATATTGTAGTAATTGCCGTAAAGTATGTGAGTTTAAAGAAACCAAGACAAAATAGTAAAGGGGATTAAAAATGATTAATGTAAATGATTTCAAAAATGGTGTAACCATTAGTTATGATGGAAATATTTATCAAGTATTAGAGTCAGAACACGTAAAACCAGGAAAAGGCGCAGCAATTGTTAAAGCAAAATTAAAAAACTTAAGAACTGGTGCAATTGCAATGCAAACCTTTAATGCAGGAATAACAGTTCCAAAAGCTCACATCAATAAACAACAAATGCAATATTTATATGCAACAGGGAGTACCTATAGTTTTATGAACATGGAAACTTATGAACAAATTGAGTTAGACGAAAGTCAAATTCAAGATCAAGTTAAATTTTTAAAAGAAGGCTTAAATGTTTATATTACTTTCTATGAAAATGAAATGTTAGGAATAGAACTACCAGAAAAGATTGACTATAAAATTACATCAACGGAGCCAGCAATTAAAGGAAATACAGCAACCAATGCAACAAAAGATGCAGTCATTGAAACTGGCTTATTAGTACGTGTACCTTTATTTATCGATGAAGGAGAAGAAATTATCGTATCGACAAGAGATGGAAAATATGTATCAAGAAAATAGGGATATCCTTTTTTTCTTTACAGGAGAAATAATATGAATATTGATTTAACAAAACTAGTCACAAATAATCAAGAAGAGATCCAAATTCAAGAAAATTTTGAAATAGAAGAAGAAAGACTAAAATCTTCACCTATTCATGCTTTAAAAACTCCTTTTCTAGAAGCAAAAATTACAAAACTCTATGATGGAAACTATGAAATAGAAGGAAAAATTACCGGCATAATGATTTTAGCCGATGATATTACCTTAGAAGATGTAGAAGTTCCTTTTGAAAGTAATTTTGATGAAAAATTTAATGAAGTAGGAGAGAATGAAGAAAATAATTTAAAAATCATTCAAAATAGACTTGATATTACTGATTTTTTATGGCAAAATATATTAGTGGAAATTCCTTTGAAAGTAAAATCCAAGCATTCAGAGAATTTAACCCTAAAAGGAAATGGATGGCGTCTTGTTACCGAAGAAGAATTAAAGAAAAGTAATAATTCTCCATTAAGTGAGTTAAGTAAAATATTTGATTCAAGGAAGGAGTGAGAACATGGCAGTTCCATTTAGAAAAGTAAGTAAAACAAGAAGAGATATGAGAAGAACTCATTATAAAGTAGTAGCAAATGGATTAGTAAAATGCTCAAATTGCGGAGAAATGATTCGTCCTCACAGAGTATGTCCAAAATGCGGATTTTATAAGGGTGAGCAAGTAGTTTCAAAATAAGAGACATTGATACACTTCTTTAATGCAAGAGTTATTGATAAAATAACCAAGCATGAAGTAGTATCAATGTTTTTATTTAATTGAATATCAATTCATTTAAAAAGAAAAGTTCGTCTCTATTGAAGTGCAAAATGATAGATGATAAGCTTTTAACCATAGAAAGGAGGCATCAATGAAGAAAATAAAAAATGATAGGGATTATATGAATTATGCGTTAAATATATCCACTTTCGCGAATTGTATTAAGGGGAAAGTGGGCGCGATCTTAGTAAAAAATAATAAGATAATTGCAGAAGGCGTTAATAGTGTACCGAATGGAATTATACCATGTACCAAAGAAACTTGCCTGAGAAAGAAATTGAATTTAAAAAGTGGGGAAAATCAAGAATTATGCTTTGTTGTTCATGCCGAACAAAATGCTTTAATTGATGCGCTAAATCATCAAGTCAACGTAAAGGATAGTACTTTATATGTAACGAAACAACCTTGCCTAATATGCACCAAAATGCTTATCAATGCTGGCATAAAAAAAGTAGTTTATTTAAAACCATATCCAGATAACTATTCAAAAGACTTATTCCAACAAGCAGGGGTTGAAATCTATCAGTTTGAAGGAACGATAGAAAACGAAGATGGCGTGAGAAGTTAAATTGATTCTTTTTGTATGAAAGAACAACCAAAATGCTAAAATGTAATTTTTTTAGTTAACATTAAAAAGAACGGGACAAAATTGTGCTATAATCCATAATAAAGGGAGGGAGAAGAATGTTAGAAAATGTCAATTTAAAATTTTGTTATGGTGCGATGGGATGTGGCAAAACAAGAAAGTTGCAAGGAGATTATTATAGCAAAAAAGAAGATGGCTTTGATGTCATTATTATCAAACCACAAATTGATAAAAAAGCCGATGATAGTACACTCGCTAGAGATGGAAAAAAAATCAAAGCAACTTTTTTAATCGCTCCAGAAGAAGATATTTATTTTTTAATCGCAAAATACTTAATTGATCATAACCTAGATTTTATTTTAGTAGATGAAGCACAATTTTTAACCAAAGAACAAGTAGATCAATTATCCGATATTGTTGATGTCCTAGGGATTAATGTAATTTGTTATGGCTTAAGAACAGATTTCCTTGGCGAACTTTTCCCAGGTAGTAAAAGATTATTTGAAACAGCCGATCCAATTGAATCAATTACAAGACAATGCAGTTGTGGGAAAAATAAAACATACAATATGCGCTTAGAAAATGGTAACCCTGTTTTTTCAGGAGAACAAATTGCAATTGATGGAATCGATGCAACTTATGAATCTGTTTGCCGTAAATGTTATAAAAATGCCAAAAAAAGAGTTTTAGGAAAATAAAATTCTTTTTTTGTGGATTAATCAATACTAATTGAATTATCTCATTTTGTTTGTTATACTTAATATAGAATAAAATAGAGGTGTCGGAAAATGAAGAAATTAAAAAAAAGAAAATACTTAATTTTAATGGGACTATTGGGATATGCAATATTAATGATAGGGGGAACTTATGCCTATTTATATGCAACAAAGAAAAATAGTACACTAGCAGGGAATATGTCTACGGCCAATATTGACCTACAAGTTACTAGAGTAACTCCAACACCTAGTAAAGGGACCTCTAACTTAGTACCACTACTCGATACCGCTTTAAAAAATGCTCTTTTAGGAACTGGTGGGAAAAGCAGTTGTGTAGATGTCAATAACAATGTTTCTTGTGAAGTTTATAAAGTTACCATCAAAAATACGGGGAACAGTAATTTAAAACTTTCTAGTTTTATTACATTAGTGGCAAGTGGAGCAAATAATGTTTATCAAAATCTTAAATGGGAATTAATTGAAAATGCCACGACGAGAAAAACAGAATATCAAACAAACGGTATGGAAAAATCGGTTTTAGAAAGAAATTTTGCCTTATCTGTCGCCGAAACAAAAGAATATTACTTTGCTTTATGGATAAGTGAGAATGGTCTGGATCAAAGAGAAACCGATAAAGGAATTTATGGAGGACTTATTGAAGTAAACTCTAGTAATGGATCAGGAACCACCGCCACTTTTGGAGACTTTGATACCGATTATTGTACCAATAATGACATTAATCAATTAGGAAATTGTATTTTAATTACCGATAAATATGCTTCTAATGTGGATTCAGCAAAAGCGGATATCGAAGCCAAAGTGGCTAATTTTAATGAAACCGCTCCAAATATTACTTATACCAAAACAAGTTCTTCCAATATTCAAGGAAGTAGTATTATTAGTACAACCGACAAAATTTATTTTGGAACGAATTATACGTTTAGTACCTCATCCGGTCAATATACTCTGCAAAATACAACAAGAGATAATATGACCAATAAATTATCGACGGATACCACGAAATATTATACATGTGGTAACACTAGTACCAGTTGTTCAACCATGTATGTCATTTATACGGCAACAGCAACCACTAGTGGTACAACAACAACTTATAAAGCGACAAAAGTTGATCAGCACAGTTCAACTAAAAATATTGTTAACTTATCCAACAGTGGTCTTTATATGGCCGAAGATGATTATGGAAAAAGTTATTATTACCGAGGAGTTGTTAATAACAACTATGTATCTTTTGCCGGATTTATCTGGCGAATTATCCGGATCAATGGTGATGGCAGTATTAGGATGATTTACTC
>CAKPAK010000004.1 GCA_934132915.1 uncultured Bacilli bacterium | reverse complement strand
GGTAGCCTGTACGGGGTTTGAACCCGTGAATACGAGCTTGAGAGGCGCGCGTGTTAAACCACTTCACCAACAGGCCATATCTCACTTGACAATACCAATTGTATATTTTTTTTTTCAAAAAGTCAACTTTATTTCGAAAGAAAATAATGGAAACATGAATTTAATTTAAATTTTTGCTCTTTTATCCAAAATGGAAAAAATCTTATATTTTAACAAAAAAGAGAAATTTCATCGATAAATTCACAAATAAAATTCCCACCGCAAAAAGAAACCATAAAAACATCTCTATTGCACCCACCCATTTTAAAAAATCTAGGGAAATCATTACCTTTTTTTACGCAAAATCTTTCTCTTTCCTTGATTTTCTCTTTCAAAAGCACCAAACCTACTTTGATCCTGATTATTCCTTAAATCATTAATTTTAGCAAAGACCTCTTCTAAATCCTTTGAATAAACCATTTGCTCCTTAACATCCTTTAAAGCTAAATCAAATTGATACTTCAAATCAATCAATTTTCTTATCACATCATCCTGAAGAGAAGCGAAACACTCAAAATACCCAAATTCATCTTTTTTAAGAGCCTCTTTTTTATCATTATAATCTTTCAAAATTTCTTCAAGCATCAAAGCATATTCTGAACAATCAAAACCCTTCTTTTGTAAATCATACATCTCATCTGTTAAACGCGCAATTTCAACAAGAACCTCATCCTTACTTTCAAACTTTATCTCAGGCTTTTTTTCCTTTTTTAATCCCTCTTCTTCTTTTTTCCCTCTTTCTCCTAAAGAATATGCATTATCTTTATTTTCGATTGTCTGAAACTCTTTTTCTCCTCTTCCCAAAATTCCCATCAGAAAATCTTTTGATCGCTTCAAAAAGTCATAATGATAAAGGTGATAATTTTTAAAGTTAGTAAAAAGAGTTTTAGATAACAAAGCGAGTAAAACTCCCTTACCAAAAAGAAAAAACAAACTAGACGAAAAAGGAAGTGAAATCAAATTAGCAAAAAATAATACCACCAACAAATTTAATTTCTTCTTCGAAAAAGAACGAAAATCTAAATAAGCCTGAGCCATCTTTCTCTCATCTAGAGAAATATCGAAAAGAGCCTCATAAGGCTTTTCACTCCGATCCCCAGAATTCACTAAATTTAAATAATATTTCGCCGTATTAACAGCGGAATGAACCTTCCTCGTTATCAAATTAAAATCATAATTTCCATTTTCATATTGAGAACAAACTTCTTTATCCTTAAACTGAAAAATAATCCTTGTCCCCTGCTTACCATCTAATTTATCATAAAGAAAAAAACAACAAGGATTCTCTTCTTCAAGAACCGCATAACAATTTCGATTAAAATAATCCCGATCATCTGAAAAAGCCATTAAAACATATCGATTAATATCCTGAATGGGAATATGAACTGATTTCTGATAAATCTTGCCTTTCTCATAGTTCTTCCTATCTAACCAATCCGCACGCATTTCAACATAATCAAATTGATAATTTTCCTGAATAATCAAAGTAACAATTCTCCGAGTCTTAAAATCATCTTCCATTTCTACCTTCACAGCAATCACATCCCTTTTCTAAAAAAACAATAAATTAACTCATTATTATACACAGTCTATTCATTTCGTCAACTCTAAAAAAAGAATGAAATAGCATTTACTTCTCCAAAAAAAGAATGATATAATACAAGAAAAGAAAAGGAAGATACTTCATGATAAAAAATAAATCAGACTATAAAAGATATATCAAAATAGAAAAAGAAGTCTACTATGATAGTTACCCCTTATTTACCTACGAATTAAAAACAATCCTGAAATTTATAAAACTCTATAGAAAAGTAGAATATTACCACAATTGTCGAAAAGACATTCTAGGAAAAATTCATTATCTTTTTTTAAAACACAATTTCGAGAAAAAATCCATTCAGTATTCTATTTTTCTCCCCATCAATACAATTGAAGAAGGGTTGTGCATCGTCCATCTCGGGCCAATTTACATCAATAAAAACGCCAAAATCGGAAAATACTTAAAAATCCATCCAATGACAACCATCGGCAAAAACATCGGAACCGAATCTGCATCTCCTCAAATTGGAAATCATGTCTGGATAGGACCAGGAGCTAGAATCATCGGAAATATCACCATCGGCAACAACACCATCATCGGGACAAATGCCGTCGTCACCAAAAGTTTTTCTAAGAATGTTACCCTAGCAGGATGTCCCGCAAAAATAATCCACCAAAAAAGTTATCAAGATTATTTCATAAAAAAATGAGTGAAAAACAATCACTCTTTTTACTTTGCTTCAATATAAGGTCTTGCCATAACATAATATTGAAATCCAGAAATAACAGATAAAATAGCAGAAATAATCAACAAACAATCACTTACCCGAATCCCAATCAATTCAAAAGGTAAATTGTAAAATAAAGTAAGCGCTAATCCCACCATCAAAGTTGCTGTCTTTAATTTCGCAATTCCAATCGCTGCAACCGCATGACCCTTATTTCCAATCACCATTTTAATCGAATCAACGGTAATATCCCGAACAATAAAAACAACAGCAATAACAGGGCTAATCATATGACTAGACGCTAAAATAACAAGCAAAGAATTCGTAAGCATCTTATCACTAATCGCATCGACCATTTTCCCAAAATCCGTTACCATATGATAACGCCGAGCAACATAACCATCTAAAAAATCAGTAAGAGACGCAATAACAAACAAACATCCTGCTACCACATACCTAAGTTCAATTAAAATTTTTCCCCCAACCAAAAAAGTAGGCAAATCAATTCCTAACCCTTCAAAAGGAAATAACAAGATAATCATAATCACAAGAGATAAAACTACCCGAGACATTGTAATCTTATTAGCCAAATTCATAAATACTAATCTCCAATCTTAAAACTAACCTCATCCCTCACAAAATCACTTTTATTTTGATTTCGAACAACAACATAGCAAATCAATCCAACAAGACAAAGAAAAACAGAAACAATCCCTATCACCAAAATTCTCTTCTTATCCTTACTAGTTTTCGTATATGGAGATAAAATCTTCATATCCTTCTCCCGCATTTCTTTCTCTTTTTTTGCTTCTTCAATCTCCTCTAAAGAAATCTTAGAAGTCTCCTCAAATAAGTATTCATTAAAATCATCTAGAATTTTCTCACCATCTAGCCCTAAATATTTCGCATAATCCCGAATAAAGTATTTCAATGAAAAAACATCCTTAAAATCCTCTTTTTTTCCCTCTTCAATACTTAAAAGTTGGCTTACTCGCATATTCAAGTCCGAGGCTGCTTCTTCAATAGAAACACCATTTTCTTCCCTCTTTAACTTTAATTTTAAACCTATTTCTTTCATATAATCTCCTAAATAACAAATTATTCCTAACAAACTAAATAATATAAATCTTATAAGCCACGTTCTGTACCTAACAAGTTAGGCGGTAAACATTTATCTATAGCACATGCTATCTAAGAACCAATTCTTTTTCTCGATTCACTAGCTCCCCTACCATAATTTGGGTTTCTTACTTGTGGGGTTTACCTCGTTTCACTTTTATATTTCTATAAAATTCGTCACTGTGGCACTTTATGCTTCTGTTTTCATAGATAAATCCTTAGAAAACAGAAAACGCCGTAAGTAAAAACTTCCTTAGGTTATTTTTTCCCTAAGCACAATCACTACTATCATCCCAGATAGTGTAAGCGTGGACTTTCCTCTACGAATAAATCGCAGCGTTTACCTAGATTAATTATTTGAATTTCCTAAAATAATTTTTTCTAGTTGACTGACTCTTCGAATTAAATCAACATTCGTAACTTCTTTTTCTGTATGCTTCAACGCTTCTAAATCCGATCTCAAATTACGAACTTCATTTTTTAAATTCTCATTTTCTTCATGTAACTGATTATTTTTAATTGCAAGTTCCTTGATAATACTATTATATTCATTATAATCATGAATGACAATATCCAAAAATTTATCCACTTCTTGCAATCGATACCCCCTAGCATCGATCTTAAATTCTTTTTCTAAAATTTCTTTACTACTAAGAATAATGCGATCATTCATTCCCTACCACCTCTATAATACATATTGTAAAATAATATTAAAAATTTGTCAATAAAATGGTCGAGAAACCAGTTGTAACATCAGTCGTATATGAATATAGCACAGTTTCTATGATTAGTCAAATCGATCAACTAAGAATTTCTTTGACAGTTTGGACAATAATACGTCCCCCGACCACCTACCTTAATTTTTAAAATTATCTCTCCACAAAAAGAACAATGTTTTCCCGCTTTACCATGAACCAATAATTCTTGTTGAAACAACCCGTGAATCCCATTCAATGAAGTATAGCTTCGAATGGTTGTCCCTCCTTTTTGAATCGCTTTCTCTAAAACCTCTTTAGTATAACGAATAATACTTTTCCTCTCCTCATCCGTTAAAGTATTAGACTTTTTCAAAGGAGAAAGATGACAAAGAAATAAAATTTCATCAGCATAAATATTTCCAATCCCAACAATAATAGACTGATCCAATAAACTACTCTTAATAGGCTGTGTTTTCTTCTTTAACTTTTCTTTTAAATAATCCCCCGTCAAAGCCGGATCCCAAGGCTCTAGTCCCATTTCCTTAAAAGGACCAATTTCATTAATCTTTGCCTTTGGAATAAGTAACATTTTCCCAAACTTTCTTACATCACGATACCGAAGCTCAAGATGATTTGAAAAAACAAAAGCAATATGATCATGTCGATTGTATGCTTCCTCGCTATTTTGAACAAAATACTTTCCTTCCATGCGCAAATGAGAAAGCAAAACATCCTCATCCAAAACAAAAATAATCCACTTTCCATATCTCTTTATCTCATGAATCGTCTGATTGCTAATTTTTGCTTTAAAATCATCCACACTAGGATAAGCAATAATTCCTTCATAAAAAACACGAACTTGTTCAATTTTTTGATTCAGTACTTTTTCCCGTAACCCTCGAACTACGGTTTCTACCTCTGGCAATTCTGGCATTTTCCTCTCCCCCTTTACTTCGCTTCATATAAATTTTTCCCCACATTAATCTCAACTTTCAATGGCACACTAAGTAAAACAGTATTCTCCATAATATTTTTAACTTCCCGCTTAACAATCTCTAACTCATCATCATAAACATTAAAATCTAACTCATCATGAATCTGCAACAACATTTTACTCTTCAACCCTAACGCCTCAAAACGCTTATCAATCTCGATCATCGCCTTCTTTAAAATATCCGCACTACTCCCTTGAATTGGCGTATTTAAAGCCATACGCTCCCCCATACTTCTAATCATATAATTACTATTATTCAACTCATCAATCACACGCTTTCGATTCATAATTGTCTTAACGTACCCAAGATCATGAGCTTTTTTGATCGTCTCATCCATATAAGCCTTAATTCCAGGAAAAGTCAAAAAATACTGGTCAATAAATTCACGCGCCTCACGAAGAGAAATATTCAAATCTCCAGCTAAACCATAACTACTAATTCCATAAATAATCCCAAAATTAACCGCCTTTGCATTTCGACGCATATTACTAGTAACCTCCTCAATTGGAATACCATAAATATCACTAGCCGTTTTCGTATGAATATCCACCCCATCTTTAAACGCCTGCCTTAACGCATCAATATTCGCTAAATGAGCAAAAATACGAAGTTCAATTTGCGAGTAATCACTACTCAAAAGACACCCCCCATCATTAGGAACAAAAGCCTTTCGAATTAACCTACCATACTCACTCCGAACAGGAATATTCTGCAAATTTGGTTCCATCGAAGATAACCTTCCTGTCCTCGTCAACGTCTGCGTATAAATCGTATGAATTTTCCCATCCGCTAAAATATTATTCTTAAGCCCCTCAATATAAGTACTATAAAGTTTGGATAACATCCGATATTCCAAAACATCATTAACAATTGGATACTCCCTTAATTTAGATAAAGTAGCCTCATCCGTAGAATACCCCGTTTTCTTTTTCTTTCCATGAGGAAGAGATAACTTCTCAAACAAAACTTCCCCTAACTGTTTAGGACTACTAATATTAAATTCCACTCCACTATAATCATAAATTTGTCTTTCCAAAATCTGAATTCGCTCTTGAATCTCTTTCCCCATTTCCTCCAAAACACGAACATCGCAACGAATTCCCTCTAATTCCATCTTCGCTAAAACAGTACTAAGTGGTAATTCAATCTCTTGATAAAGAGAAAATACTTCATTTTCTTGCATCTCTTGGTAAAGTCTAGGTGTAATCTCATAAATGAACTTAGCCTTCTTTAAACTCCGTTTCGCAATCTCATCTAAAGATAATTTTTCTCGCTTTTGGTAAAACTCTAATTCATATCCAAAACTAGCCGCCACATTAGCAATATCTTCCTTAACATTATAATTTAACAAATAACTAGCAATCATCACATCCATTACCATATGAGGAACAGAAAAGCCATTTTTTTTCAATAAACAGTAATTTTTCTTCACATCATAAGTAAATACCTCACCTTGAAGAAAAGACAAATCAGACAAATTCTCTCGAGGAATATAATACTGAAAATGTTCACTATACAAAGATACACCAATCAAATTCGATTGATGATAATTTTCACCATCCATATCCACATAAATCGCAACCGGTTCATCAATTTTTTTTAGTTCATCCCGACCAGCAATCTGATAATCCACACACAAAGAAGAAACAGGCATATCCATTTTTTTTAAGAAAGAATAAAATTCTAACTCATTATATAAATCCATTAATTGCTTGGAAAAACCAGCACAAAATTTCAAATCATTAAGCGAATAATTAACCGGTACTTCTTTATTAATCGTCGCTATCTCTCTACTTTCAAAAGCACTTTTAACCCCATCTAATAACTTATTTTTAACGGATCCTTTAATTTCTTCAATATGGCGATATAAATTATCTAAATCATGATATTCACGAAGTAATTTTATTGCCGTTTTTTCTCCAATCCCTTTAACCCCAGGAATATTATCAGAAGCATCTCCCATCAATCCTTTTAAATCAACCATTCTAGCTGGCTCAACACCATAAACATCTTGAAAAGACTCTGGATTCATCATCACATAATCCTTCGATTTTAATAATTTTACACTAACTCGATCAGTAATTAACTGCAACAAGTCCTTATCACTACTTACAATTAATCCCTCATAATCCGAATTCTCATCAATCATCCTTGCATAAGTACCAATAATATCATCCGCCTCATACTGAGGAACTTCTAAATATTTAATATTCATTGCATTTAATATTTCTTTAGCAACAGGAAATTGACGCTTTAAATCCGCAGGAGTTTCCTCTCTTCCCCCCTTATAATCAGCATATTTTTCATGCCGAAACGTCTTGCCCATATCAAAAGCAACCAAAAGATATTCTGGATTATCTTCATGAATAATTCGATTCAACATATTCACAAAACCAAATAACCCATTAGTTGGAAAACCCTTACTATTTTTCATCAAATTCCCTGAGTATGCCGTGGCATAATAACTTCTAAACAACAAATTATTCCCATCTACTAATATTACTTTTTTCATCACAATCACCTAAATTCCATATCTATCATACCACAAAAAGAAGTAATTTTAACCATGTATCATATTAGTTTATAAAAAAAAATACTTACTCAAATTTTCCATTTGTAAAGAGAAAATCAAGTAAGTATTGTCAAACATTAACATTTTTTTAATCACTACTAGAAGACAAGTCTCCACCAGCTGCTTGCCAACAAGACTTCCAATCGCTACTACCAACAAGACCCGTTGCAAAAGTAACAACTGTAACAACTAAAAACACAGCAACCGCATAAATAACTCTCCTAATTAAAGTTCCTTGTGCTTTTTTCATCTCGTCTTCTTTACCAGCAATTACCGCTTTTCCTAAATCCATTAATCCATACAAAATCAATGCAATAGGAATAACTATTTTTAGAATATCAATAACTTTTCTAATAATAACAACAAAATCTAGCAAACCACCACAAGTAGCCGCATCAACAGCATTATTTTCTACAGCCAAAAAAGTTAACAACATACCTTAATACACCTCTTTCTTATAAACAAATCATACCTTAAAATAACCCTTTTGTCAATTACTTTAAAATAATTTATAAAAAGAAATAAAGAAAGTATTATTTTTTACTTTCTTTATTATCTTCTTCATCATCTTTAAAGATAACATAAATTAAACCAATAATGACTAATATAATTAAAATAATAATAATTGTCTTAGAAGAACTTTTCTCCTCTTCTTCCTCTTGCGTTTTAACCGCTTTAGCACGATTAACTTTAATGGTATAAGTTCGCTCCGAACCATCTTCAGCAGTAACTTTAATCGTAACAACATTTTCGCCTACTTTAAAATTTTGATTTCCGCTAATTTCATAACTAGCACTCTCATCATTTAAAACAACCTCTAAATCTAACGATTTAACGCTATTTTTAACTTTTAAAGAATACTCTAAAGTATTTGGATCAAAAGAAAGATCATATCCTTTTATCGTTAAGCTCTTAATAAGATTATCACTAGATAAAGCAATCGTTCTTGCCGTAACTGTACGAGCAACCGGTGCTACAGTAGGAGTAGCAACCACATTTTCTGAAACAACAGGTGCTGGAACAACCGGAGTTGAATCTTCATCCCCATCTCCACCTTTAGCAGAATCAATTGTAATAACGCTAGAAACTTGACTACCAAGATTAGCTGGACCATCCCCTAAAGAAGCCATAATATCATCAATAGAAATATTTGCCTCCCCTACGGCTAATGCTTTAAAAGTAATTGTCATAAAGACAGTATCTGTAGCGTAATCAGATAATAAATAAGCAAAATGATTATCACTAGAAATACCCCCAAAAGCATTCTCATCATAAACTTGAAAACTAACCAACGATAATAATTCTTTGTTATAATTAATGTCCGCTTCAATTCCCGCTAATTTATCTTTTGAAAAACCAGTAATAGAATACTTAACAACAAATTCTTCCCCAACATTAGCAACATTTTGATTCGTCAAAGAATTTTGTAACTCATCATTAGCCTCTGCTAGATCAAAATTCCACTTCCCTGTCGTAAAAACAGACCTTGTTGCATTAAAAATAGTAAAGACTCTTTCTTCATTTGTTGTAGAAATAATTTGACGAACAGCATATTGTGCATCATCAACATTCACCAAACCATCTTGATTATAATCACCATAAACAACAACAGAATAAGAAAGAATAATATCATCATCCGTCTCAATCAATAAAGTGACACCATTAGAAACAAGTGAATTAGTATCATCTGAATCAAAATAAACATTCTTAACATGATATTTTTGTTCCAACTCACTAATTTGAATGAACTTCAAAAAATCATCTTTTGAAATGCCATCAGCACTACCATAGATAGCGAATTGTCCATCATCAAACGACAAACGAGAATCTAGATAATCTTTTAAAATTTTCTCATTATCTCCTTCATAATGAATAGTTACCGAAACATCTTCTGAAACCTCAATCAAATAATCTCCATAAAGACGATCGGTAAAATCATATGGGATACAATTTGGGTTTTCTCCCTCATAGCCAGAACAAATTATGATGCTTTTATCAAGAGAATCCTCTGTTAAAGTATACGCCAAACTCTCAGTAACATCTTCATCATTAACCGTAAGAATAAATTTTTTATCTTCAACAACCGGTGTATCCGAAAGATCTCCCTCTAACGAAGATACTGAACTATCATTATTTTCTAAAGAAGTATTTTCTTCCTCCTTTCCCTCTAAATTTTCTTCTAAGTTCTCATCAGTATTTTCCGCTTTCAACTCTTCCACAGTTTCTCCATCTGCTTGACTTAACACATCAGCAAAAACTTCTATTGGAAAAGAAAGTTGCGAAACTGAAAACATAATTACCAACAAAAACTTACCGATTTTTTCTATTGTTTTAATTCCTTTTTTCATCATCTGTTCCTTTCTTTCTCTTTTCCCTTTTCTATTCTCAAGTACAGTATAGCAACTTAACCATCATTTTTCTACAAAGTTTACAAGAATTTAACAAAAATCGTTATAAAATAAACTATAAATTAATTGAGAATAAAAAATTCTCTTAAACCGACCAAAAAAAGAATTGACTTCCCTTTAAATTCATTATATAATACTTATGCATTTGGCAGCAGTATCTAACAGTAGTAACTGGTGTTCTATATAAGTAACTTAAGTTGCTGCATAAGCGAAAGTATCTAGAAAAACACCCTATTATCGTTAAGATACCCCTTTTGCAGAAGGAGGAAAATTTATGGCAAGATATACAGGCCCAAATAACAAACAAGCAAGACGCGTTGGATTCTCTGTACTAGAAAGTGGAATTGAATTTGCTAAAGGAAAAAAGAGAAGTTATGGTCCAGGACAACATGGTGCAGACCGAAAAAGAAAACCATCTAACTATGCAGTACAATTAACAGAAAAACAAAAAGTTAGATTCATGTACCAAGTAAGCGAAAAACAATTCAAAAGATTAGTAGAAGAATCAGGAAAAATGAAAGGAGTTCACGGTGAAAACTTACTATTCTTACTAGAAAGTAGATTAGATAACTTAGTATACCGTGCTGGATTCGCAACAACAAGACGTGGGGCAAGACAATTAGTAAACCATGGACACATTACAGTAAATGGAAAAAAAGTATACATTCCATCTTATCGTGTTAAAATTGGAGATGTTGTAAGCCTAAAAGAAAACGACAAGAATCTAAAAGTTGTTGCCGATTCTCTTGAAAAAACAACCAAAAGAGTTGACTATGTTTCATATGATGAAGGCAAAAAAGAACTTACTTTCTTAAGAAAACCAGAAAGAAGCGAATTAAACGCAGATATTAATGAAGCATTAATCGTTGAATTCTATAGTAGAGTATAATTTTACTCTACTTTTTTTGTGAAAAAATAACGTAATCATGCAAAAGAACCTTTTTTCAATTTCACATTAATAAAAAAATAGAACCAACCCAAAATAAGTTTCACAAAATCAAAAGAAAAAAGCCACTCATCGTGACTCTTCAATCAATCCAAAAGAATATCCTCATATCCTTTTCTAAATCCTCTTACCAAGATAATAATTCTTTTTCCCTCTTTTAATAATAATATAAGTATTATCAATAAAATCTGTATCATCAACAATATAATCGACATCATTAATCTTCTTCCCATTCACTTTAATTGCATTCCCACAAATAAATTCACGAGCCTCTCTTTTACTCTTAGCTGCACCAATCTCCATTAATAAATCAACAAAATTAGAAGAATGAACATCCACAATAGAATACTGAGAAAATACCTCTTCAATAGCCCGAGCAGATAAATGACCAAATTCTTCGGTAAACAAAACTTCTGATAACCGAACAGCATTTTTATATTCTTCTTCACCATGTAAATCACAAATAATTTCTCGAGCAAGCGCCTTATGTGCCTCTCTTAATTCAGGATGGGCATTATTTTTTTCCTCCAATGCCTCAATTTCCTCCTTCGTCAAGAAAGTAAATATCTTTAAATAAGAAATAACCATTGAATCATCTACATTAATCAAATACTGATACAACTGATAACTAGAAGTTTTATTCTTATCCAACCATAAAGCATTTCCCTCACTTTTTCCAAATTTCTTTCCATTTTGATCCAAAACCAAAGGCATCGTAAAACCATAAGCTTCTTCCCCCGTAATTTTTCGAATCAAATCAATACCAGTCGTAATATTTCCCCATTGATCAGAACCAGCAGCTTGTAATATACAATGATGATCCAAAAATAAACGCAAAAAATCATAGCCCTGAATTAAAGTATAAGAAAATTCAGCATAAGTAATCCCACTTTCTAACCTTCTCCGAATAATATCTTTATTTAGCATATAATTAACATTAATATACTTCCCTACATCCCGTAAAAAATCTAAAAATTCATACCCAGAAAACCAATCATAATTATTGACAACCTCTACTTTTCCATCAAATATCCGAAGAACCTGTTTTCTAAGTCCCTCTAAATTATGTTGAAGAACCTCTTTATCAATAATTTCCCTTTCAGCAGTAGGTCTAGGATCCCCAATCAGTCCAGTAGCACCCCCAACCAAAAGAATCGGATGATGCCCAGCCCGAGCGAGTCTCTTTGCGGTAACCAAAGAAGAATAATGTCCTAAATGCAAACTATCCGCCGTCGGATCTGTCCCCCAATAAAAAGTAATTTTCTCTTCATTTAATTTTTTCTCAATTTCTGGACTACTCACATCCTTGATTAGTCCCCTCCATTTTAATTCTTCAAATAACTTCATAAAATCTTCCTCCCTAAAAAAAGACAGTACCGACTAAGGAGTGCAAAGCACGGTACCATCCCTATATTTATCTTATTTCATAACGGCTCTTCACCGATTAGCTAAGAATAGGTAATTCAACAATAAAATAGTATTAATTTCCACCAACCATTAATTCTCTAAAAGCATATTTTATTCTCTACTCTCATATTCAAAATACTAATAACTTCCTCTAAAATTGTAACATACAAAGAAGGAAAACACAAGCCATTTTTTAAGATCCACAAAATACTTCAAAAAAATATTCCCCATTAAAATCCTTCTACTAAGAAAATATCATTACAAGTTTTTCCATTACACTTATTACCAGGAATCCCAATATAAACATTTCCTTGATAAATACTAATTCCTTCAGCCTCAATACCACCACTACGATTATAATAACGATTTAAATTAAAAGTAACACTATTCGCCAACTTACCAGTAGATACATTATACTTTCTCAAAGTAAAAGTTCGATTTCCTGACCAAATATATAACGATCCATGATAAAGTTCAACCCCTTGTCGATCTTTTGAAGATACCGTAAATTTATTCACTAAATTTATACGTCCAGCATTTAAATCACTAAGAACATAAACATAAGCCGTTGTCTTTGAAACAAGAGCAATTCTATCACTTTCTAAATCAACAGCCACCTCAGGTGTTTGAATCTTATCACTGGCTTTACCAATTGTACGAACTGCTTTATAATAACGATCCCGATCAAAACTACCATTACTAGCATAATAATCTTTCGATAAAAGAAGTCCAGCCTTTGTACCAGCACGATTTAAATAAACTGAACTCTCTGGTAAAAGTTCTATTCCAGAAGCTAAATTATTCTCTTTAAAAAGAACATGCGTAAAACCAGAATATTGTGCACCATACCCAATACTTCCCTTATACAATTTGGCAAAATAATTCATATAAATTTCATCTTTTTCTGTTACATCAAAAGATTGTGCATGACCAGCAAATTCAACATAGCCAACCTGATAAGTATTGGTCTTTCGATCAACACGTACAACATAATTTCCACTCGTCTTCTTCAAAGCTGCTGTAGCACCCAACTTTTGATAAGCACTCTCTGTCTTTACCCAAGTACCACGACCAACATAACTAAAATAAACATAATTATCCGTAATGGCAAAATTTTGCATCATTGCATATTTATTATTCAAATTATATTTTTCAATACAAGGATGAATTTTAACCGTCTTTCCATTACTTCCCTTAGCCGTTCTAACAACACGATTATTTACGCAAGCACCTATCTTTGTAAAATCAGTACTAGTTTTAAATCCAATAACACTAGAAGTACTCTCTGATGTTGTAGAAGAATTACCTGATGTCGTAGACGAACTACTAGATGAATTGACATCTTCTCCCTCCTCCGAGTCATCATCTAAAGACGAATCATCTGAACTATCCGCTTGATCATCACTCGTATCTTGGGAAGTATTTTCATTCTCCTTCGAAACATTTCCTTGAGACACATCAGATTCTACTTTATCAGTAGAAGAATGAACATCATCGATGGTAACCTCAATAACATTAACGTCTTCACTAGAAGCAAAAGATTGAACATTATCATTGGAATTATTCTTTTGATGATCTCCACTTTCATAAGACTCAGTAATCTCAATCGTTGGATTATCTTCCGTTCCCGATAAATCGGTCGGATTCATTGAAGAACTAACTGTACCAGCCTGATTAGAAGAAACTGAAGTTACATTCTCTTCCCCCTTAGAAGAAACACTCTCCTGCGACGTTTGACTGCTTTCTTTTTGCTTTTCTGTATCATTTGTTTTCTCGTCTTTTTCCGTTGATACCGTCTGCCCCTTCTCTTGATTTTCTCCCTGATTAACATCTTCTTGTTTCAAAGAAGTAGAATCTTTAGAAGTATTTTTATCCTTTTTAGAAGCATTGGTATTTAAATTTACCTTATCCATCTTCTTTGAAGATAAATTCTCATTACTATACAAATGAATTCCAACAACACCAATTGAAATCAAAATAATAAATAAAGTTAAATATTTTAAATAGGATTTCATCCTTATTCCCCCTTCTTGGCTAGTTATTATATCCCAAAACAAAAGAAAAAGCAAGAAAAAAAGAAAGGGATTTTCACCTTTTCTTATCATCCAGTTAATTTAAGAAGCAAGCAAATAATCAACCGCTTCCTCAAAAGTACGAACCGCCTTGATTTCAACAGAATATTTCTTTTCCTTTTTTACTTTCATTGCCTCTTCATAATTAGCAACAGGAACCAAAATAACATCCATCTTATTCTTAACTGCTCCTATAATTTTATACTTAATTCCCCCAATTTCACCAACATTGCCTTCCATATCAATCGTCCCTGTACCAGCAATATTTCTCCCCTTTAAAATATCCTTACCACTAATAGCACTATAAATACTAAGTGCCATCATCAATCCACCAGACGACCCACCTTCACTCGCACGAAACTTCAAAGAAATTTCCGGATTCATTTTTAAATCACAATTCGTCAAAATTACAACCCCCAAAACTTTCTTTCCTTCTTCTTCCTGAATCGTCAAAGTAACTTTTTTCTCTTTTTCTCCTCTTTTAACTTTAAGGAAAACTTGGTCCCCAATTTCTTTCTTTTCTATCACCGATTTAATCTTCTCTAACCCATCAATTTTCTCTCCATCAATAGATAAAACCTCATCGCCAACCATCAAACCATTCTCTTTAGTAACCCCCACTACAACGTAGCGCATATTTTCAATTTCTACTTCTTTACCACTGGCTTGATAAGCAACATATATCGCATTATGAATAGAATTATTTAACATTACCTTATTCCTTGTATTAATTTCTTCAACACTTTCATTGGTAGAAATTTGACTATCCTCAATCTTTTCTAAATCCCAATCAGGAATCACATAAGATAGTAAATAAAAAGGAATCGAAGCCACATACTCCGTAACATAAAGCATATTCAAACTTCCCTGATAAGATACCTTATTCGCATATTCAATTCTATTTGTTGTATCAATAACACCACCTGGTGCATTAACATAAAAAGGAAGTTTAATTTGAAAAAGCAAAATCAAACCCAAAAGACATCCTAAATAAATCTTATCTTCCCATATCCTCTTTCCTAACTTCTCTATCATATGATAAAACATAATCTCACCCTTCTCACCATATACTATACCATGAAAAAAAACATTTCTAATTTGATTTTAATTCTTTTTCTTCTACTTGCTCTAATCCAAGTATTTATCAATAAGGAATTAATTAACGAAACCATCAACTTTTCCATTCACCTATGGGCAACTACCTTAATTCCCACAATGTTTCCTTTCTTTGTTATCTCTGATCTTCTCATTCATTATTCCATTACCAATTATATTCCCAAATCACTCAAAAAAACACTATCCAAACTCTTTGGAATCAATCAAACCCAAATCACCATTTTCTTTCTTTCCCTCTTAAGTGGATTTCCAAGTAATGCGAGAAATACCAAAAATTATTATCAAGAAAATCAATTAACAAAAGAAGAAGCCGAACAGACCTTAACCTTCACCCATTTCCCCAATCCAACCTTTATCTTTCAAACTGTAGCCATAACTTTTCTCAATCATAAAGAAAGTGGCAAAATAATTGGACTAAGCCTCCTAGGAGGCAACCTCCTTATTGCACTTCTTCAAAAGAAAAAAACAATCCCAAAAGAAGAAAAAAAAGAAAGAATAAACAATAAACAAACATTTGGCACCATTTTAATTCAATCTATCTCTTCCGCCATAAATAGCCTACTCTTAATCCTCGGAACCATCACCACTTTTTTAGTCGCCTCATCCATTATTATCAAAAACCTAAATCTAGCTCCCTATCCAAGTATGATCTTAAAAGGAATATTAGAAATTACGATGGGCTTAAAAGAACTTTCTCTTCTAAACCTCTCTCTAGAAAATAAAATCATTCTCTCAACCATGTTCCTCTCCTTTGGTGGATTATCCGTTCATCTTCAAGTAATCTCTCAATTACAAGATACCAAAATTTCGTATCTTCCTTTCTTACAAGCAAGAATCATTCATAGCATTCTCTCGGGAGGCATTGCTTTCCTCCTTTTAAAACTCTAACCAAAGAAAAAAGAAAGAGCCCACTATCCCTCTTGCTTCTTTTCTTTAATAGTAACTATCTTCTGATTAATATCTTCCTTAAAGAAACGAATCGTAGCAATAATAATAATCGCAACCGGAAGAGACACAACAATTCCAAAAAATCCACCTAATATTCCACCAGCAAAAACAGCAAAAATATTCACTAAAGCAGGCAATTGATTGGTCTTTCCATAAACCTTTGGCGCGATAATATATCCATCAATATTAGGACAAACCAAACAAACAATTAAAGTTAAAATTAATAATTTCGTACTCACTACAGAAGCAATAATCACCGCCAAAACATTCACAATAATTCCCCCAAAATAAGGAATAATCGTCGTTACCGCCGCCAAAATACTCAAAATTAAATAATTAGGATGCCCAATTAAACGAAAGACAATTGTATATTCAATAAACTGAATAAGAATCGTCTTAAATAAACCATTAAAATAGTTATTAATCTCCATATCCAACCTCTTCACATAAGCATAATACCTTCCCCGAAGACCTTTCAAAAAATTCTTTACCCAAGAACGAATCTTATCCATATCAAACAAAAAGTAAACACTAACCGCAACAACAATAATCAAATTCGTAATCACACTAATAGAAGCATTTAAAATATTAATCGCTCCATTAGAAATATAAGTACCAACTCCCTTTAAAATATCCGTAGAAATCGTCGAAATAGATTGTTGTAAAACCCCCAAATCCAATTCATACTTTGAAGAAATATCGGTAACAACCGCCGAAATATTCGACAAAAACAAAACAATTTGATCATATAACATCGGAACAACCGTAATCCCAATTAAAACTAAAAATCCAAAAATAATAAAATAAATAAGCGCTACTCCTAACCATTTCGGAATACCATACTCCTCTAACTTCTGAAGATAAGGATACAATGCATAAGATACCGCAAAAGCAACCAAAAAAGGAAGAAGAATCGTAATTACCTTAGCAAAAATTCCCAACCATAATCCCCGTATCATATAAAGTAAACAAACAATCAAAACAATCAACAAAATATTTAGTAACTTATAATTCACTTTTCTATCCATTTTTTCATCCCTCTCTTTCTAAAATAATCGTAACCGGACCATCATTCACCAAACTAACCTTCATATCTGCTCCAAATATTCCCGTTTCAACCAAAGTACCAGACTCTCGCAACCGATCATTAAATAACTGATACAACAAAGAAGCACGCTCTCCATTTAAAGCACGAACATAAGAAGGTCTTCTCCCCTTTTTCGCATCTCCATACAAAGTAAACTGACTAACCGACAAAACACTTCCCCCAACATCCAACAAAGACAAATTCATCACCCCATCTTCATCATCAAAAATACGCAAATGAAGTATTTTATCTACCATATAATCAATTTCCTTCAAAGAATCTCCTTCCGTAAAACCAACAAGCAACATAAGCCCCTGTTGAATACTCCCTACAACATTATCATTAACCATAACCGATGCCTTCATACATCTTTGTACAATAACCCTCATCTCTACCTCTCTTCTTTATCATTATATAATGAATAATATGAAAATAAAATACTTATCTCAACTTTTTCTAAAAAAAATAGACATCCCTTAAGAAATGTCTATTTCCCTTTTATTGAAAATAAAATAAATTTCTAGAAATCTTATCATACATACAAGAAATTCCTTGCTTATCTTTTACTGGAATAAAATCTCTAACCAAAAAACTATCACTCCAAATCTTACAATAATAAACTTTTGAAGCACTCTGATACTGAGCTGTTCCTTTAAAATTCAAAGCAAACAAATACATTGTCAGATTGTGAGGAACAAAACTACTGCCTAAATTTCCAATTTTTGTTCCATCAACATATACATCATGAGCACTATCATTAAATATAACAGTATGCTTGTTCAAAACATCCGTACTCATAATTTCTGTATGTCCAAAAACATGGCGATCCTTGGTCGAAGCCAAAGAAGCCGGATAAAAACGAGTCTCATTCCCATCGCTTCGTGCTCCCATCACAGAATCATTAGAAGTTAAATTTGTAGAAACATATTGATATGACAATTCTACCATAACACTATCATTAGCAGGTGAAATACCCGTATCAATATATTGAGTACCATCGCTCTCTAAATATTCAATCTTTTCTGAATAAGGCTCTGGCACTTTCTGCAAATAAAACAAATCATAACTAACACGATCAAATAAACACTCAACATCATGATTATCTTTAACAGGAATAAAGTCTCTTACTAACGTTCCATTATCATAAATTTTTGCACTATAAAACTTTAATTTAGCTTTTCGATTATCAATTCCTGTACTAGCGTCCATTGAACTATCACTTTGACTTTTCGTAGCAAAGAAAACCATTGAAGTAGGACTCTTAAAATTTCCTGTAGATCGACTTAAATATTGGGTATTATTAACTTTAACACTTCCCTTATCCATCACAACCGTATACTGTGTCCCAGAAGAAAGAGTAAGACCCGATAAAAAATCAAGTCCACTATCATAATCACTTCTCATTTGATTATTACTTAACTGCCAAAAAATAAAACTATTACTTCCATAACTACTTCTTCCTCCAAACCAAGCTGCCGTAAGATCAGCCTCTGTAGGAGTAGCAACAAACTCTACTTTTGTATTTTGATCAGGATAAATTCCCGTATCAACATATTGAGTACCATCCGTTTCTAAATAAGTAAGTACACTCTTATAAACCGCGTACTCATCCAACCAATGATTCCCTGTATCAAGAAGTAAGTCTCCACCATTTTCTAAACCATAACTAACCCCTAAATTAATCGTAACATCACTACTTGATTGATTATCTACCTTCATTGTAACAATATAATCTTTTCCCGCTGGAATAACATCCGTTCCCTTATGCGCACTACTTTTTAAATACCCCAAAGAAACATTCGATAAATCAGAAGAAGAACGATAGTATATTCCATACTTTAAAAGAATATTATCAGGATTACTTACCGTAACCATGACATTCTTACTACTCCCAGCCGCAATAGTAATTGCATTCTCCCCAGCCTGATTCAAAATAAATTTATAAGTAAGAATTCCATCAACAACACTCGTCCCATCTGAAGAAGTAAATAAAGAAAATGTTTGATAAATCCCTGTAACAAGAAAAACAAAAAGAATAAAAACCAACAAAATAAAATTCTGTTTCCCAATTTTATCTACAAACTGATAAAATTTATTTAACACTCTCTCCATTTTATCACCATCTCTATCATAAAAAGATTTTATCATAAAATGAATGAACTTTCAATAAATAGTTTAAAATATTCTAAAGATGTGTTAAAATATTTTTTAGAAAAGTGGTGATGACAATAAAAAATATCTCTAAATTCAAAGTAGAAAACGGAATTCTTATTCCGATTATCTTATTTGGAATTATTAGTATTATTTCTATCTATTGTACAAAAAGTACTTTAGGCGCTGATTTCCAAGATTATTGGCTAAAACAAGGAATATGGTATATTTTAGGATTTATCTTAGCCTATTTAATGATGTTTTTAGGAAATAAATTTTTATACAATAATGCTTGGTGGTTTTACCTCTTTGGCGTCTTATCTTTATTTCTTGTTCTTTTTTTCGGAGTAACCAGAAAAAATGCAACTTGTTGGTTTAAAATTCCTTATATTGGTACTATCCAACCTAGTGAATTCATGAAAGTATTCTTAATTATTATCTTAGCAAGACTCATTCATGAATTCAATGAGAAATATATGGAACCAACCATCGAAGAAGAATTTAAATTCTTAATAAAAATCTTGATCTTAGTCGCCATTCCTTCTGCTCTAACTTTCATAGAGCCAGATACTGGCGCTGTAATGATTTACTTAATCATTACAGCCGTAATGTTATTTATTGGAGGAATTCGCAAAAGGTGGTTTTTCTTAGCCTTCATCATTCTAGGAAGTATCTTAGGAATAGGGGCAACCATTTATCTAACCAATCAAGACTTATTTATCAAAATATTTGGAACAAGTCTCTTCTACCGTATTGATAGAATTACCAATTGGTCCGCAAGCAGTGGAATGCAATTAAAAAATTCCCTAATCGCCATTGGATCAGCCGGAGTATTTGGCCATGGCTTCAACCATACCCCAATCTACTTCCCTGAAATGCAAACCGACTTTATTTTTTCCGTAATTGCCTCTAATTTTGGTCTACTAGGCGCTACACTCTTAATTTTATTAATTATCTTCTTCGATATGAATCTCATCCATACTTCATTTAAAGCTGCTGATTTCACGGATAAATATGCCATAGGAGGCGTCATAGCCGTCTTATTATTTCAACAAGTTCAAAATATTTCCATGACCATTGGTCTCTTACCCATTATGGGAATTACCTTACCATTTATCAGTTATGGAGGCTCCTCATTACTTTCATACATGCTACTAGTAGGAATGATATTCAATATCTCTAACGAAGGACTAAGATACACAAACTAAAACTTCACTTTTTTAAAGTGAAGTTTTATTATTTTTTCTTTAATACTCTTTTTCTTGAATAAGTAGATACAAAATCAACCATTTGATTTTCATAAATAACCATATCCACATCATCTTCTACAGGAATAATCGCTTCTACATTCATAAAATTTCGATAATATCCACGATTTCTCTCTTGAATTAAAATACTCTTTAAAGTAAGCAAAGACAAAAAATTCTTTAAATTATCATTTCTTTTATCCATTTTTATCACCTCCTAAAAAAGATAATACCCATAAATAAATCCACAAATTGCTCCTATTAAATGAGAAAAATGAGAAATATTATCCTTTTTAAAAATCCCATCCACGATCTCACTAACAACATAAAAAGCAAATACCAACACAAACGTAAGAGGAATCTTACCACTTTCAATATTGACTAAAGAACTAAGTAAAATTAACATAAAAGCAATTCCACTAGCACCTAAAATATCTCTCTTCCCAAAAACAATATTTATCCCGCCTGTTACAACCGCCGTAATCGCAATCATTTTTATCAAAGGAAGACTCCCATATTTTTCTTCAATCATCGGTCCAACCAACAAAATATAAACAAAATTATTTCGAAAATGTTCCCAATTAGAGTGTCCCAAAACATGAGTAAACAATCGCAGATAAGTCATCGGTGAAAAAATATTTTCTCTCCCACTAGAAAAAAAATAAGTACTTTTCCCTCCCGTTAAATTTTTCAAAAACAAAACCCCTAAAGAAAGAAAAAAGTAAGACAAAATCACCGGAGAATTATATTGAAAATAAGAAAAATAATGCATCATCTACAACTACTTCGCTTGCTTTTCTAAAGCCATCTTAGCCGCCTCTTGCTCTGCTGCCTTCTTACTAGAACCCTTTCCCTGTCCCATCACAATATTATCAACAAACACTTGACAAACAAAAGTTTTATCATGGGCAGGCCCTTGTTCATCAACAATCTCATAATGAACACTCTTTCGAACCGTCTGTACCAACTCTTGTAATTCAGATTTATAATCATGTAAAAAATTCACCTTTTTCTCAATATAAGGAAGAATAATTTTCATCACAAACCTACTCGTATAAGAAAAACCCTGATCCAAATACATTGCCCCAATAAACGACTCAAAAACATCCGCCAAAATGGTTGTGTTCGCCTCACTCTCCCCACTACCAAGCAGAATTTCTTGATCAAAAGAAAGTTCTTTAGCATAAGTAGCACAAGCTTCCTCACACACATAACAAGCCCTCATCTTTGTCATTGTCCCCTCTTCTAAATGTTTCTCTTGATATAAATAATCACTAATCGCAAGTTCTAATACAGCATCCCCCAAAAACTCTAACCGCTCATAACTTTCCACATTATGCTCATTACTATAAGAAGTATGCGTAAAAGCTCTTTGATATAATAAAGGATTAGTATGAATTCCTAATTTTTCTAATATTCCCATATCATCACCCATTTCTCAATGATTCTATTATATCATAAATTCAATTTTTTATTAGTTTTTTCTGTACCTGTTTACAAAAAGTTTAAAATACTGTAAAATATTATTAACATTAGATAGGAGAATCAATATGAAAAAAATAATATATCTCATTTCATTAATCTTAGGAATATCTTTATTAAGTGGTTGCGATATTAACGAAAAAACAATGGACGACATCAATATCTACACCACCACTTACCCCATTCAATTTATTATCAACAGCCTTTATGAAGAACATGCAAAAGTCTATAGTGTCTATCCAACCGGTGTTGACATCAACAAATATGAACTATCCCAAAGAAAACTAGAAGAATATAGCAAAAGCGATCTCTTCGTTTTCAATAGCCTAGACAAAGATCGAGATTATGCCGTAAAAATGATTAATCTAAATGCCAATTTAAAAGTAATCGATGTCGCAACAGGAATGAAATACAGCAATGGCATTGAAGAATTATGGCTAAATCCTAATAATTACCTAATGATGGCCGAAAACTTAAAAAAAGGCTTAGCCGAATATATCAATAACCCCTACTTAGTAGAAGAAATCAATGACAAATACAAAGACTTAGAATATGAAATCTCTAAACTAGACGCTTCACTAACAGAAGCCATCTCCAGTGCCAATAGCAAAATCATCGTCACCGATAGCGATTTATTAAAATACTTAGAAAAATATGGACTAAAAGTCATTTCTTTAGAAGAAAATAACGATTTAAGCACCAATAAAATAGAAGAAGTCAAAAACTTAATAAAAGATAACCAAATTAAATATATCTATACCACCAAAGAATCTACCAATCAAACTGCATCTCAACTAATAAAAGATTATAATATCGAAAAAATCACAATCAATACTATGCACTCAACAGATGGAAACATCACCAATAGTAACGACAACTATATATCCATCATGACCAATAACATCAATAACTTAAAAAAAGAACTATACAAATAAAGTATAAGTCCAAAAGACTTATACTTTTTCTATATCTTTATAATAAGGATTTAATTCTTTAATCGAAATCGTCTCCAACGTACCAATATCAAACAAAATCAGTGCATTCTGCTGCCCCATACGAATCAACAAATCCCGGCACTTCCCACACGGAAGAACCAACTTACTATTTTTATTAATAATCAATATCTTAGCAATTTTCTTCTCCTCATGCAAATACAAATTAGACAAAGCACTCTCTATCGGACAAACCCAATGACCAATCCCAAGACCATAATAAATATTTCCCTGATCACTCAAAATTGCCGCTATCTCTAAATTTTTATCATTTAACAAATAAATCTTTTTCTGAACTTCTGCATACAAATCATTCCATTCAAGCACTCCCTCATTCGAAGAAGAATCAAATGAAATCAAGAAAATATCACAAGAAACCGAATAACCACTAACTTCCATTGCCCTCGTTTCCTTCAATACTCCCCCCAACTTCAAAAGAAACTCTTGATTTGTCCCAACACTAGGACAACAAACCACAACCGAACGATACCCCAATTTCTCCAAAATTTCTCTTGCTCGTAAATATAATTCTTTCCCAATCCCTTTTCGTTGATACTCGGGAAGAACCACAATCTCACGAATCTCTGCCGAATTCTCATATAAATCAATTTGCGATTTTGCATAAAAAATATAACCAACAATCCGTTCCTCAACCAAAGCAACAATCACCCGATTATTCTCTAAAATCTGATCGTGCAAATGATTTACCCTAGCTTCAAAACTATTCTTCATCTTCATTAAAATTCCACTCGGCAAAAGATCATAATAAGTATTTTTCCACACCGTATCCTTTAACTGAACCAACAAATACGCATCCGTTGGATAAGCCTTTCGATATTCCATCAAATCACTCTCCCTACTTTATTCCATTATAGCAGAAAATCCAAAAAAGAAAAAGAAAAAAGTACCCAAAGTACCTTTCTATATTTCCTGTAACACACTAATAATCATTGGTTTATTTCCCGTTTGTTCATTCAAATACTTAGACAAGCTATCTCGAATTGATCCTTTAATTTTACCATAATCCACATAATTTTCATGAACATTTGCTAAAATAACCTCAGTACAAATTTCCTTAATCTGCGCAATAATCTCTGTACTATCCTTAACATAAATAAATCCACGGGTCAAAATCTCAGGACCAGCAATAATCTTCTTTGTCTCCTTTGATAAAGTAGCCGAAATAACAATAATCCCATTATCCGACAACATCTCCCGATCACGAAGAACCACCTCGCCAATATCCTCACTAGAATCTCCATCAATCGAAACATCCCCACAAGGAATCTTTGAAAAATCATCATCAAGTAACTTTCCACCAACAAAAGTAGCAACAAAACCATTTTCTTTTAAAATAATATGATTATCAGGAATCCCCACTTGATGCGCCAAATTGGCATTCGCAACCTGATGACGATACTCTCCCTTAATTGGAAAATAATACTTCGGTTTCATCAAATCCATCATCATCATCAAATCTTCACTAGAAGCATGATGCGACAAATTCTCCTTCGATAAGGTAACCACTTCAACATCCAACTTCGAAATATCATCTAATAGACGATAGAAAGTTTTCTCTCTTCCCTCATAAATTGGCGTCGCTAAAAATACCGTATCCGTATTTTTCAACTTAATAAATTTATCATACCCATTTACAATTTTATAAATCGTCGAATAAGGTCTCTCTCGATCATTAGAATTAACAATAACAACATCAGGATCATTTAAATTAGACAAATCACCCATACACTTTGGATCAACAAACAAATAATGATTAGAAGTTGCATACTCTACAATACTTTGCAATTTCTTTCCCATAACCACAATCTTTCGATCCGTCTTCGAAACTTCATTAAATAACTCCTGAATACGATACAAATGAGAATTCAATACATTAAAAATAATTCTCCCATTCGCCCGACTAAGCGTCTCCCGAATCAAATTCGAAATTCGATGATTAGGAGAAGTATGTCCAACCTTATTCGCATAAATAGACTCTGTCATCAAACAAAGAACACCCTGCTTTCCAATATAAGCAAGCTTCCCCATATCCGTCTGATAATGCCCCCTCATCATCGCATCAAAAACAAAATCAGAAGCATAAAAAATAACACCATCCTTCGTATAAATCGCATAGCCCAAATTATCGGGAATAGAATGAGACAACCCCACAGGAAACACCTTAACATGTCCAACATTCAACGTCTTATAGGCAGGAATTTCAACCAAATTTTTAGTATCAATATGTCGCGCCTCCAAATCCTTCTTCAATAGCGCTATCGTAAACTTAGAACCATAAATTGGTACCCCATCTAAAATTGGTGCAATATCCTGAATCGCCCCATCATTTTCATAATGCCCATGCGTTAAAAAAATTCCTTTAACCCTCTTCTTATTCTCTTTCAAATACTCAATACTAGGAATCACATAATCAATCCCTAACATCTGCTCATCCGCATATTTTAATCCAGCATCAATCACAAGAATATCTTTATCAATCTCAATCACATACATATTTTTCCCTAGCTCATTCAATCCACCGAGACTAAAAATCTTAATTTTACTCATATCTCTTTCTCCTTTCTTTTTCATTAAATAAGATTTAAGACCAATCAATTATACCAAAAAAAAAAGCCTTTGACAAGTACACCCCAAAGTCCCATCTCCAAAAAAAATTTAAATATCTTTTAAAAAAAGTACTTCATCAGTATTTTCTAAATAAAAAAAATACGTTATAATAAAGAAGAAAGGTATGGTGAAAATATGTTAGAAAACAAAGTTGCTATCGTTACAGGTGGCACAAGAGGTATCGGTTTTGAAACCGTCCGCTTATTCTTACAAAACGGCGCAAAAGTAGCCCTATTCGGCTCACGGGAAGAAACCGTCAACAAAGCGCTTCAAGAATTAAAAGAAGAAAACGAAAATTATGAGGTCATTGGATTACATCCTACATTAAATAGTGAACAAGAAATCCAAGAAGCATTTCAAGAAGTAAACCAAAAATTTGGTCACATTGACATTCTAATCAACAATGCAGGAATATCCTCATCCACTCCTCTAGTCAATTATACAGAAAAAGAACTTGATAACATTATCAATATCAATATTAAGTCTGTATTCCTATGTGCAAAAACAGCCGTAAATTACATGAAAGAAAAAGGAGGAGTCATTCTAAATACAAGCTCAATGGTAAGCCTATATGGCCAGCCAAGTGGCTGTATGTATCCCGCTAGCAAATTTGCCGTAAACGGGATAACAAAATCACTAGCAAGAGAACTTGCCCCATTAAATATTCGCGTAAACGCTGTCGCTCCAGGAATTACAGCAACAGACATGGTTTCTTCTCTACCAAAAGAAGTGATTGCCCCATTAATCAAAACAATCCCTCTAGGAAGAATCGGAAAACCTATAGATATTGCCAACGCATTCCTATATCTTGCAAGTGATATGGCAAGTTATGTAACCGGCGAAATTCTTCAAGTAGACGGCGCTGCCAGATCTTAAAAAAGCATTCAACATGCTTTTTTTTCATGAAGAAAAAAGCCACTAATAACAGTACCAATAAGACAAACCATCAAAACCCAATAAAGCGAAGCATGAAAAAGCAAAAAAATACCCATAATAACACTCTTCGTCACAAAAAAGATAACCTCTTCTACCATCAAATAAGAACCAACCGCATTATCCCCAACCGCATACAAATTATCCAAACTAACATTTTCATAATACTTAACAAAAATTCCCTCAAATAAAGCCAAAACATAAAGCCCAATCTCATTTCTTAAATGAATCTTCAAGAAAAAGAGAAACCCCAATCCAAAACAACACCAAAAAAAATAACGCCGTCGAATATGATTTCCAAAAAAATAAACCACCCCTAAAGAAGCAAGATGCACAACAAAATAAAATATCCCCACATACAAAATAGAATTCTTCACATACAAATACAAAAACAAAGGTTGTACCTCCAAAAAAATAACTTTAAATTGTTCAAAAATACTAAAACCAACTTTCGCCCACCCAATCTTCAACCCCATAAAATCAAATTTCTTCTCTACTCCTGAATCTTTCAAAAAATCTAGTTTTGAAAAAACAGGCAAAATCCCCAAAATAGATAAAAAGAAAACCAGAATACCACTAATCATTAAAGGCAATTTACTAACCAAAAACGTCCCCAAAAGAGAAGAAATAATCGTCCCTAAAAACATCAAACAAACCAAATGATTAGTCTTTAACTTCCCCACACCAAAAGAAGACAAAGCCAAATAATGCCTTACCGCATGATAAGAATAATTACTCACCGCAAAAAGAATACTAAAAAGAACTAAGGAAAAAATATTTCCCTTCATTATCGAAAGATAAAAGTAACAAATTCCATAAAAAAAAGAAGAAAAAAGAAGAACCAACCGATAAGGCAAAAGCAAACTAACAATATTAACCAATATCCCCAAAAAATATAAAAGAAATAAGAAAAAAAGAATCAAAGAAACAGAATATCCTTTTTGAAATAAAAGCACTAAAGAAAATACCGAAACAAGCCCTCTAGCAAAAGAAGAAAAAAATAAAAATAAATAATAATTTTTCAAAGACTTCTCCATCTAGAATCACCCATTACTAGTATAAACTATCTTAAAAAAATTATTTACTTAACATAAAAAGAAATAAATACCTTCAATATCTTAGGAAAAACATAAACCTCCAACAAACTAGACAAAAAACTAAAAATAATCGAAAAAACCAATATAATTAAATATCTCTTCAACATCTTCCTTTGATTTCCCTTCTTAGAAAGAATAATTTTCATCAAATGAAGAGAAAACATCATACTATAAACCGTCATCAAAAAGACTAAAAATAAATTGATAACCTGACTAGGAAAAGTATACAACAATACCCCAATAATTCCTTTCACATGATAAGTCAAAAAAATAGAAGCAATCGAAAATCCCACTAAAAATCCCTTAAGATAAGCCAAAAAAACATTAAAGAATACCCCTATCATACTAAGACCCAAAATAAAAATAGAAATAATAAACAAATAATTAATAATCAAACTATTACGAAAAGCTAGTCCATTATCAATCCCACCCTTTTGTACATTTAGAAAAAAAGAAGTAATGGCTTGTACTACACTTCCCTGATCCGCCTCACTAGACAACATTAAAAAAATAGACCCCGAAATAATCCCAAACCCCAAAATCGTCCCTACAAAATAATTCATTCTCTTATTCGGTAAAACAACTTCTCTAAGTCGTACCTTCTTCTTCAAATCCATCTTCATTCCTATCACCACTTAAATATATTACAAACACCTTGTCATTATACCTATTTTTCGGTATAATAATCTCATGAGGTGATAACATGAGCAAAAAGAAAACAGAAAAAAAAGAAGTCATAGCAACCACAAACCTATCTAAAAAAGAGTTATATGACCTAAATAAAAAGAAAAAAGAAGAAAGTACAAAGAAAAAAGAAAAAACAGAAAAGAAAAAGAAAAAACAACAGAAAACTTATAGCCATAACCTAGGCGCTAGAATCTTCGCGATCATCATGTTAATTCTAATGATCGGATCCGTTATGGCATCAATATTTGCTTATCTTCAATAAAAATACTTATCAAGATTTTCCTCTTGGTAAGTATTTTTTCATCTAGAATAAGTACCACCCATTTCAATTTGATTGGTCCTTTCCAACTCATAAAATTTAAATCTCTATTTAATTTTCCTAATATCTGCTGTTTTCTCACTCTATCCAAAAAACTTACTTCTGCCATTTTACTCCCCACCAACTCTAAATAATCAAATATAAAAATACTAAAGAAACAACAGCAACAATCACACCTAACAAAACATAAGAAACAAACCCTAAATCTCTTGATTTCTCTTCCTGAGACGAACCTCTAGTAGTTTCCACTTCATCAACAGGAACAACTTTCTCCGCCTGTTCAAGAGAAGCCGCCAACGTCATTGTATTATCAATTGAAGCTGGATCCTTAATCACCTCTCTCGGCTTCTCATCCACCTTTAAACGTACTTCCGTACGAGCTACCCTTCCTTGATACTTCTGAATAAACCACTCTTCAAAATTAGAAAATGCTTGCCCACTAAAATAAACAACATTTTCCACTTCCATATGATTATAAACTAAAATTTGATGCGATAAGTTAATTAATCCAGAAATAGATTTATCCAAAACTTGAAATGCCGATTCTTGATTAGATAAAACCGCCGCCAAAACAGACCGTTCAATAATAGGAATCACTAAAACTTTATTCTGTTCTTGAACAATTTTCTGAATAGACATATCCGTTGGATCCTCTAACAAACAAATAGTCAAAAAAACCTTTTTAGCATTTGGAATCAACAAATAAAATTTCAAATTTGCTTCCTCTATCTCATAAATACACTTCTCTTGTGTCCTTAATATCATTCTCTGTACCATACTTACCACCCACTACTATTATCTACTATGATTAAAGTAATTATAACAAAAAAAAGATAACTTGTCATTATCTTTTTTATTTTTTCTCTTTTTCTTTTAACAAATCTCTAATTTCCATTAATATCTTTATATCATCAGGAGTATTATCAACAGCTACTTCTTTCTTTTCTTCTTTTTTTAAAAAAAGTCGATTCATAAACTTTACAATTAAAAATACAACAAATGCCATAATAATAAAATTAATAACATCAGTAAAAAAAGCGCCATATCTTAAATGTAAATTTCCAATATTTAAAACATAGGAATTAAAATCAACTTCAGTAAAACAACCTAAAATAGGAGAAATCAAATTATCGGTTAAAGAAGTGACCAAACTTTGAAAAGCACCACCAATAATTACACCAACAGCCAAATCAAGAACATTTCCCCGAGCAATAAAAATACGAAACTCATCAATTATTTTATGCTCTCTCACCTCATTTTTAGCCTTTTCTCCCATCTTTTTCACCGTATCCCTTACATTTTCCTTCATCACAAATCACTCCTTCTTAAAACATGTAAAAATTTTTATCAATAACCACAAATGACCAACCAACCCTAAATAAAATAACACTCCCGTATTTAACATTGCAGCATAACTATAAATCACTTTCACAAAAGAAATCAAACTAGCAATTAACAACAAAATCAGTACTGATTTCTTATTATAATGTTCATAAATCAAGCTAAAAACAAAACCAATTCCAAGTGAATCAACCATCGCAAAAGCCACGACCAAATAGGCAATCAAGAAAAAACCATTATTTCCATTCACATTAGAAGATTCTTTCATCATCCCAACCATCGATCCCAAAAACAACAAAATAAAATTCACCAAGAAAAGAAAAGATAAACTTTTAAAAAAAGAAGAACGATGAATCTGCTTCATTCCACAATTTGAACAATACGAATCATCTAAACGAACAAAATTCCCACAATTTTTACAATACATATTTCTATCATTCTCCTACAAACTATTCTTAATCCGAATAACCAAACTCGGCAAATCAAGTTCCATCTCTTTCAAAATATCCTCTTCATCGCCAGATTTTCCATAAGTATTTACCCCAATAAAATCATCTCCGGATTCTAACAAACGGTACCAACTAGGATCGTTAGAAAACTCTAAAACAACCTTCTTATACCCTCTCGGCAATACTTCATTCTGGTATTCACTATCTTGATTTAAGAAATTCCCTAAATTTGGCATAGAAACTACTCTTGCCTCAATATAATTTTTCATTAACTCTTCTTTTAATTCCATAGCATAAGTAACTTCACTACCTGTTGCAATCAAAATCACATCTAAACTCTTCTTTACTTCACTAATAATATATCCCCCATAATAAATCCCCGCAGGATTCGTAAACTCTTGAACTTCAACATGTCCTCTAGGCAAAATCAAAGCACTAGGATTAGCCGAAGATAAAATTTCATTCCAAGACCCAATTAACTCCTTATAATCACAAGGGCGGTAAACCGACAAAGAAGGTATCGTCCGAAGCATCGCTAACTGTTCCACTGGTTCATGCGTTGCGCCATCTTTTCCAACCCAAATACTATCATGCGTAAAAATATAAGTAACCGGCAGCTTCATCATACAACTAAGCCGAATAGAAGGTTTCAAATAATCACTAAAAGCAAGAAAACAACTACCAAACACACGCAAATTACATAAAGCCATTCCATTTAAAATCGATCCCATTGCATGTTCTCTTACCCCAAAAGCAATATTTTTCCCTCCATAATTCTCACTACTAAAATCCTCTTTTCCTTTCAAATAGGTTTTCGTACTTGTAACAACATCAGCACTTCCACCCAAAAAATTAGGAACAAAAGCCGAAATTACATTCATCACTTGATAATTCACATCACGAAAATCTCGATCAGTAAACAACTTATCCATATCAATTACCTTATCCAACTTTAAAGTAATTTCCTCATTATTAATAATACTATTTAATGTATTTAATTGCACCTCATTCAATTCCCCACAAAATTCCTCATAAAGCTGATACCAATCTCGATAATTATTCTCTAAACGATCTTGAATCTCCTGACGATAAAGTGTCGTATTCCCCTTATCATACTCCCACTTCTCTTCATGACCAAATTCCCTCTTCATCTCTAAATAATCGTCATTATCCAAAAATCCATGAATCTTATTTGTTCCTTCATACTTAGAATATTTCCCAATTACCGAATTCACAATTACCATTGCTGGACCATTTGCCTTCTTTGCTGCCGTAATTGCCTTATTAATCTCCTTAACCGATTCCCCATTCTTTACATAATAAACCGCAAATCCCAAATCTGCATAAACATTAGCTAAAGAATCCAAATACCCCTCATCAATTTCACCATCCAAACTAACCCCATTACAATCATACAATAAAATCAAATTATCCAACTGATACTGACTTGCCAAACAAAGTGCCTCATAAGCACCCCCCTCCATCAAATCACCATCACTACACATCGCATAAACATAATAATCAAACAAACTATCTTTCTTATTATGATAATAACTCTCCAAATATTTTCCTGCCATTGCCATTCCCACGGCCATAGCAATCCCCTCACCTAAAGGACCTGTTGTAGCATCAACCATATGATTAAGATTATACTCAGGATGCCCAGGCGTCTTAGAATAAAGATTACGATAATTCTTCAAATCATTCAAATTATATTTACTTTCATCGAAAAAAAACCACATCGCATACAATAAACTAGAAGCATGACCACAAGACAAAACAAACCGATCCCGATTACACCAATCTCCCTTATTCAAATCAATATTTAAGTGATAAGTAAACAAAGTATATAAAAGCGGTGCCGCTCCCAACGCAATTCCTGGATGCCCACTCCCAGCCTCATGAATCATATCCAAAGAAAGACTTCGAATATCATTAATCATCTTTTTATCATTTAATCTCGACATAACATCCCTACTTTCAATATCTAAATTATATCATAACTCAAAAAAAATAGGAATAAGATTATAGTCATTTTTTGTTGAAAAAAATACTTATCTAGTTACTTCTCCTAAAAAAAGAAAATAAAAAATAAGTATTTTTCTTCCCATCACACTCTCATCCTCATAAAAATAGCTTTATCTCCCAGAAAAAAAAACCTTCTAACTCCCAAGTTTGACAGTTTTAATTTAAAAAGTTCATTTCTTATGAGGAAGATCTAAGATAGAAATGTGTATTTGAAATATTATATTATTGTGGACTTCGTAAAGGTGAATTAAAAGGTCTTACTTGGAAGGATATTTATTTTGATAAAAAAGTATTATCCGCTAATAACCAAATAACACAAAGAAATAACCGTGTTAAATTTGAATTTTCGGATACCAAAACACGAGATAGTAGAAGAATAGTTCCTATTACAAAAGTCTTGTTAAATGACCTAAAAATGCTTTATGAGCAAAATAAAAAAAACTATTATGGATTTAATGATGATTTCTTTGTGATTTCTGATGCTAGACCTATAGCAGATTCTAATATATATCTTAGAAGGACTAAATTAGATAATCTTGCTGGCTTAAAAGTTATTAGGAGCCACGACTTTAGACATTCGTGTGCTTCATTACTTATTAACAATGGTGCTAAATATTTATTTAGGACATACAAAATCGAGGAAACACTAAATACATATTCACATATGTTTAGTACTGCCCTCGACTCTGTTGTTTCTGTTATAGATAGCTTTAGAAGATGGCTAAACTATTTTTTTAATAATTTATACATATTAAATATATATACTATCATCGCTATCATACTGATGATAAAAGTTAATATGCTATATATAGCAAACCAATATTTTAAAAATTTATAATTAATAAATAATGGATGAATTGAAATAATAACTTGAGGAACAATTATGCCAAATATAGTTATTAGTAAAAATATCAATAAATCAATCTTTAAGTTACCATCTATTGCTTTTATTTTACTCTCTATATCTTTTTTTTCAATAATTTTCCCGTTATTTATATCCACAATTTCGTATAATCGTTTGCTAAATCTCTCTCTTCTAAATTTTCTTGAAGAATAGCAAATTTATTAGAAATATTCAAGCTTCCTAAGTTGGGAAGACTGACTGGCCCATAATTAATTCTTCTTACTTCAGCAAATTTTGAACCAACCTCATAGTAAACCCAGTACATCTCATTATCATTATAAATTTTATTCTCAGATAATATTTTTTCAATATCATCATGATAGTATTCTTTATCCTTAAATATATTTCCAGCTTTCTTATATGCATCAATTACATCATTATAAGCTTGTTCTCTTCTACAGATAAATCATGAGCGTCATATTCATCTATATTAAAATCATGTTCAATTACATGAGTATATATTTCATCAATAAAAGCTTCTCTATTATTCTTAAATATTCTTTTTTTCTTGTTTTAATTCGATCACTGTTATACTCAATTTCTTTATTCAATATATTTAACTTATTAACTAATTCAGACTTTTCTATTTTTAAATCAAGTTCTTGCTTATATCCTTCAAGTTTTCCAATCATCTTTTCAACATTTTCTTTAGTAAAATTAGCATCTTTTATTGCAGTATCTATATCTTTAGTAGATCGGCTTTCTAATCCAAATAATGTACTTAAATAGAATCCTCCTTTTAAAATGAAATTATCACGATATTTACTTACTGCTAATCTTTCTATAAATCTATCATACATATATAAACGAAGTAATGTATTAAACTCTAAATTTCGTTTAACTGCTATATTTTTTAATTTGTCTTTTACTTGCATACTATTCATACATCATACTCATAAAATCCATAACTTCTTCTTTTATGCCAAACATATCAGCATACTTTGAAAGTTTTATTAGATCATTGTCCTTTCTTTTAAGATATTCTTTAATTGCATATTTAACATGTTCTATATCCATTCTTTTTTTAGAACGAATTATATCACAAATACATCTTTCAACATCATAAACTCTTACTTTGTTCCCCTGTGGTGTTTTAGCTTCAGTAATTCCGATATCATAGAACTTATCATCAACATAGAAAACATTATGTTTTTTTAGCTTAGGATTATTATACTTTTTTGTAACTGTAATATCAAAAGAACTATCTGGTGCTTTAATTGAAAGATTATGAAAATAAAGTGCAGTCATATGAGAATAAACTATTTTTGGAGTACTTACACTAAGTACATAATATACATCCTCAATCTTAGCAGAATCTATGTAAATTCCCTTAGCTACTTTTTCTATCATGTTTTTTTTAGTCATAATAGATAGATAGTTTCTACTTATATCAAAATCTTCAAGTTCTTTTGCAGTAATATATCCATTATTTCTTTCCATAAGTTTTTGAACGATTTCTATATTACTTTCATTTATAAACTCTTCTTTTGTCATAAAATCCATAATTCACCTCTTTGTTCATTTATACGGACATTATAGCATTTATCCGTATCATTGTCAATGCAAGTAAAAAAGAAGGAGCAGTTCTTTCTTTTCGCCATGTTTATTTATTCTTGTTACTTATTGGTTATCACAATTATGAAATATTATTAATTGAGAAATTTCCTAATATATAAAAAAACGAGAATAAAATCCCGTTTATGTTTAAATTTTTTTAAGATATTTTTAAAAGTTATTGACATTGAAATAACAACTCTATTTTGTCTCAAATAAGTTGATTTTTTCAAGAATATTCATAATACTCATTACTTCTTCTTTTTTATAATGATATTTTTCTAATATCTTTACATTTCTCTGCTCTTCCTTCAAGTTCAAAGAAACCCGCTTATCAATTCCTACAATTCTCCTTATTCCTCTTCGAATACTCTCCTCATCACTTAATACCGTCCTATTCCTAATTTGCATAACACCAAACTTTCGAGGAATACCATCCAATCGATAAAAAATAACATCCATTTTTCGAAGAAACAACGGTCTTTTAATATTTTCATACAAAACAATAGCATAAATTAACGAAATCAATTTTCTATTTTTAACTTGTATCATTCCATGATATTTATTTTTAAAGTGCACATACTGAATCATCAAATAATCTGTTTTAATTTTAGAAATCATCCTTCGACTAGATTTATCCTGCAAAAAACTCTTGCCATACCAATAAAGATACAAAATCACCAAAATCCAAACAAAAGTTTTCAACTCTTCCAAAGAAAGAAAAGTCCCCTTTACCCGATCAATAAACAAACGATTCATCAAATAAACAACCAAAACAAAAAAAAGATACCGATAAAAAGAATAAGGATTTCTACTCATAGAAAGTTCCTTATCATACAAAAGAAAAATCTCTATCATCGAAACAACCAACATCACAACATATAAATAATACGTAGAAATACCAAATTCATAAAAAATCCCCGCTACCACCAAAAAATAAATTAAAACGAGCATAACTTCATGAAAAAATCTTACCTTAATCTTTTGTTCCAAATAATAAATCAATAAAAATAAAATAATACTTACAATGAAATAACCAACAATCATAAAAATCCCCCTAACACGCTACTATTATATACTAAAACAGAAAAAAAAGATACAAAAAGTATCTCTTTATTAAGCTCTTGTTTCATAAACACTAGCTTGCTTCTTATCTTTACCGACCATTTCATACTTTACATATCCACTCATTTTTGCATATAAAGTATCATCAGTACCTCTTCCAACATGATTTCCTGGATGAATCTTAGTACCTCTTTGACGATAAATAATAGAGCCAGCCGTAACATATTCACCATCTGCCGCTTTTGCACCTAATCTTCTACCAGCAGAGTCACGACCATTACTCGTTGAAGATTGTCCTTTTTTATGTGCAAATAGTTGAATATTAAATTCTAAAAATTGAACCATTACTCTTCCTCCTTATCTATTTTGATGTTTTTCGGATATTTCTCTTCTAAACTCTTTAAACAACGCATCATATTCATCAGTATTTTTTGAACATCCAAATTATCATCCAGTACTTCTATCCTCTGTAAGTCACAATCAGAGTCCACCAATAAAGACTCCTCATGAAACAAATAACAAGCATTCACACTACACAAATAAGTAGCCGAAACTGCTGCACAGACAATATCTTCACCATACTGCGCATAATCTGCATGTCCCAAAAAATCCACACGTCGAATAAATTGCTTATCCTCTTTAACCAAAATTCTAATCATACTATTTAATCTTAGTAATTTCTACTTTAGTATATGGTTGACGATGTCCTTGTGTCTTTCTCGTACTAGTCTTATTAGGCTTATAAGTAAATATTCTAAGTTTCTTTCCCTTACCATTCTTAACAACGCGACCAACTACAGAAGCATTTTGAACATAAGGATTTCCAACAACACCATTCGCCATAAGTACTTTGTCAAAAACAACTTCCTTGCCTTCTTCTACATCTAATTTCTCAACATAGATAACCGATCCTTCTGCTACAGAATATTGTTTTCCACCAGTTTCAATAATTGCTTTCATCATTTTTCCCTCCTTAAAATAAATTTGGATTAAGACTCGCCCTAAAGGTAGTATATAATACTTCTAAATAAAAACCTTTTCAGTGCGGTTGAGTAAACAACTCGAGGTCCTTAAAACATTTAAAATTCTACCATATTATCTTTTCAATGTCAAATGAAATTACAGAAAAATATCAAAATCTATGATTAACTTGTGATAATGTCTTAAGTAATAACTTGCAAAAATGTCCTGCTATTATATAATATTCCACCAAGAGG
>CAKPAK010000003.1 GCA_934132915.1 uncultured Bacilli bacterium | reverse complement strand
AAAAATATTTTTCATCTGATTGAATTTTCCCAGATAGTTTAATGTTTTTAATAAAATTCTTTAGTGCATATAATACCCCTTGTGTCTTAATCTAAATGATGTTAAAAGTGAGATATTATTTTCTTTAGCAATTCTTATTAAATCTAAAACCACTTTTTTTATATACTATATAAAAGTGTACTCAAAATTATTTCTTTTTTGTTTTCAACAGTAGGAAAAAATAATTTTGCTGAAAAAAAGTGTGGATAATATTAATTTAATGTTTCACGTGAAACATAGTTTTCAACAGTGGTACTTTTTTTCCTATGATTTAATTGTCCGAATTATTATACTGTAATTTAGTTTTAAATAGAAGGTAAATATGCAATAATTTGTATTTCAAAAGTGAAAATATAAACAAATATTGTTATAAAATATGGTAAATTTATATGAATGAAAGCTGGTAAATGTATAATAGAGGAGTATTTTATACTTATAGTCATATATTTTTGTAATTTAACCTTTACTTTTACTTTTTGCGTTTTTATAAAACTAAAAAATAGTTTGAAGTTTGGGGGAGAAATAGTACTTTAGTTAACAAATATGGGATTAATTATGGATTTTTTTATTTACAGTGTTTAAAGTTGTAATAATAAAAGGATTAAAGCATTAATTGAATATAGATGTTTTTATTTAATAATAGGCAATTTTGAAATATTCATGAAAGGTAAAAAAGAATTTTATAAAAGTAGTCTAGAAAATTCAAATTTAACTGTAATCACAAATAAAATTATAGAATTTTTTTTGATAGTGAACCAATTTAATACCTAATATTAATTTATATAGTTTTTATTTGAATATTTAGTCTTTTTGCTAAATTATTTAAAATAGTACAAAAATTTTTTATTTATTAGCTGTATTTAAATTTTATTCATTGAATTTTGTCAACAAATCATTAAAAAGTTTATGTTTTGTTTTACGTCATTGATTTTTAATTTATTTAAGAAAATATTTTTTATGTTTCACGTGAAACATAATTTTCCACAGTGTGTTATAATTTATTAATTGTTGATTGTTTGGTACCTTAATATAAATATTGGTTTTTATTTCTATTTTTTATTATGGGTAGCGTCTTCAATATTTATATGCTAATTTTGTAAATATTAGGAATAAATTTTAATTTTTATAGATATTTAAAATACACAAGACTTATTTCCAAAAAGAATCTATAAAACGGAAATAGGTTTATAATTTTTATCAAAAATATACAAATTTTTCCACTACAAAATATGTGGTTATTTCCATTTTTAAAATTTAATTTTGTTTTTTAAAAGAAATGGCATCTAAATTAAAACTCACGTTATGTATTAATTTCGCAGGATAAAAATATAAATTTATTTTAAAACCTTGTTAAATTCTTTTAAATAAAGGACTAATGAGAAATTTATACTTGAAAAACCGTTAACTTCGTATATGATTAAATTCTTGTTTATTGGTCATTTCTAGTATAATTAATTATCATAATTAGTAGCTTTTATCTGTCGAGCATGCAAATTTTATTATTGATTTTGACTCAAAAGTAAATATTTTTGTAAAAATTATAGTAAGAGAATATGGTTTTATTAAAAAAATCTTATGTTTTTTGGAAAATATACGTTCGGTTTTTCAGATAAAATATTTAAATAAATCCTTTTAAAATAAGACTTAAAGCAATATATGGATTTTAAACTATATTTCCATCCTGTTAATTTCGAATAATCTATTGATTTTCTTTTCTTTTTATTATATAATATTTTCGATGCAATAGTATTTTTTGGAATCAAGTCAGGATCGGAAGATAGCAGCTATAACAAATTTGTACTATGTGCATCTTTTTTTGTGAACAAATATACTTTTTTTTATTTATATGTTATAATAGTTTTACAAGAAGGGTGGTGAATTTGTTGGCATACCTTGCATTATATCGTAAATATAGACCGAGTAGTTTTGATGATTTAGTGGGTCAACAGGAAGTTGTAGAAATTATAAAAAATGAAATATTAAATGATAGATTGTCACATGCTTATTTATTTTCTGGCCCTCGTGGTACTGGAAAAACTTCATCAGCTAAAATAATTGCTAAAATGATAAATTGTGAAAATTTAAGTGATTCTGGTGTTCCCTGTGGATATTGTGAAAATTGCAAAAATTTTAATAACAGTAGTGATATTATTGAAATAGATGCTGCTTCTAATAATGGTGTTGATGAAATTAGGGAGCTACGTGATAAGGCAAATTTGGTTCCAACTTTTGGAAAATATAAAGTTTATATTATTGATGAAGTTCATATGTTAACTACTCAAGCTTTTAATGCATTATTGAAAACTTTGGAGGAACCACCTTCACATGTTATTTTTATTTTAGCAACTACGGAATTTTACAAAATTCCAGTAACAGTTGTTTCAAGATGTCAAAAATTTCAGTTTATGAAATTTTCTTTGCAGACTATTTCAGATAGGTTAAGATATATATCTGATAAAGAAAATATTGATGTGTCTGATGATATTTTGTGGGAGATTGCTAGATTAGCCGATGGTGGTCTTAGAGATGCTATAAATATTTTAGATCAATTGTCTTCGTTTAAAAGAAGTCAAATTTGTTTAGATGATGTTTATCAATTAAGTGGTGTTGTTTCTTATCAGGAATTTTTTGATATTTTGAAGTATATTTATGAAAATAATTTGGTACAAATTATTTGTTTTTTGAATCAATTGGATAAATCTGGAAAGAATTTGGAGAGGTTTGTTATAGATTTTTTGGATTTTGTTAATGAGGCTTTGGTTTATTCCACTACTTCGGAATATTTAACAAATTTAGAAGAAAAAAAAGAGTTAATTGCAGAATTAGTAGCTTTATATTCTTTGGATGATTTTTATTGTTTAATTTTTATATTGAATAATTTATCAATAAATATTAAAAATTCTTCTTTTGTTAAAGTTTTAATTACTGTCGAATTAGTAAAATTTTCAGTTGCTCATTTTAAAAGCAAAAATTTTCTTGCAGTTAACAACGAAAGTGGTTCAAATATAAAAGATAATGATGAAAAATTAACAAATAAGAATCATTTTTTTTCTCGGGAGTTGATGACTGAAAGTAGAAAGAAGATTAGGGTAAATAATGCTTTTTGTTCTGCTTCTAAGTTAAAGAAAGAGAACTTCCTTTTGAAGTGGTCATATTTGAAAGAAAAGGTTATGAGTAATGTTAGTTATGCAAATATTTCGGGAATTTTAAATGATGTTGAAGTACTAGTCGTTGGGGATAGTTATGTTGTTTTTTTGGCTCAATATGATTCATTATTGGAGAGGTTAAATTCTAAAATAGAAGATATAGAAAGAGCTATAAGTGAAATTTTTGAAAAAAAATATTTTATAGTATTTTTAACTGTTGATGAGTGGAATTATGAAAAAGAAAATTATATTTTGAATTTAAAAAATGGAAAGAAGTATTCATATATGGAAGAGACGGATACAGAACTTTCGTTAGAGAATATTAATTCAAATAACATTAATTTTTCAAGGGAAGAAATTGATTCTAGTGTTGATAGAATCGTCTCTGTGCTTGGGGAAGATGTTGTTACTTTTGAATAAAATAAGAAAGAGGGATAAAAATGAATATTCAACAAATTATGAAAGAAGCACAGAAAATGCAAAAGGAGTTAAAAAAAACTCAAGATGAATTAAGTAGTAGTCGTTATGAGGGGAAGGCTTCCTTAGTTTCTGTTGTGGTAGATGGAAATAAGAATGTTATTTCTGTTCATATTGAAAATGATGCTTGTATTGAAAATGATGAATTAGCTATGTTAGAAGATATGATTTTACTTGCATTTAAAGATGCTTTTTCTAAAGTAGATTTGGATAGAGAAAAAAAACTAGGAAAATATGGTTCTGGTTTAACCGGATTGATGTGATGTAAAATGTTACCTAAAAGTTTGAGTGATTTAATTGATTGTTTTAAAAAATTACCTGGGATAGGGGAAAAAACGGCAGAACGTTTGGTATTTTCAATGTTAAATTTTGACAAAGAAACATTGAATTATTTTATTGATTCTATTAAATTAGTAAGGGATAATATTTGTAGATGTTCAATTTGTGGAAATATTTCTGATGAAGAAATTTGCCCAATATGTAAAAAGGATACAAGAGATTCTTCAACTATTTTGGTTGTCGAAAAATCTAAAGATGTTTTGTTATTTGAAAAAATAGGTGTTTATAAAGGTCTTTATCATGTATTAGATGGGCTAATTTCTCCTTTGGACAATATTGGGCCTAAAGATATTAATTTATTTTCTTTGTTAGAAAGAGTAAAAAAGGGTTCTGTGAACGAAATTATTTTTGCTTTGAAACCCAGCATAGAGGGAGAAACTACTACTCAGTATATAAGTAAACTGTTAGGTAGTTTTGGAGTAAAAGTTTCGAAAATTGCAATTGGTGTGCCTGTTGGAACTGATATGGAATACATTGATTCTTTGACTTTGGAATTTGCGATAGGCGAAAGAAAAAAGATTAATTAGTTGATGTTTGTCATAAAATTTATTGGGTGATGTTGTTGAAAATATTTAGATTTTTAAAAAGAATTATCTTTTCTACTATGCTTATTTATTCTTTTAATTTTTTTTTAACTTCGTTAAATTGTATTATTCCTATTAATTTTATTACGATTTTTTTTGTTATGTTTTTTGATTTTTCAGCTGTTTTTTGCTTAGCTTTTTTTTCGTTTTTTTTATAGTATTTTGAGGTGGTGAATGCGATGTTGGTAGATTATGAGAAGGAACAGCCTAATTCTTATTTAATTGTAAAAAATGCTGTTTTAAATGATAAGTTGTCTCATGCTTATTTGATTGATGCTAATGGGTATCAACATGCTTTTGAGTTTGCACTTTCTTTTGCTAAATTTATTTTCTGCAATTATCATTATGAACAATATAATCCTGTTCTTTGTGGAAGTTGTCATATTTGTTCTTTAGTTGATAATCGTAGTTTTCCTGAAATTAAAATTATTGAACCTGATGGTCTTTTTATTAAAAAGGAGCAACTGTTAGAACTTCAAAGTGAGTTTAATTTGTCTTGTGTGAATGGGAAATATAGAGTTTATATCATAAAAGATTGTGAAAAAATGAATAAATCTGCTTCAAATTGTTTACTAAAATTTCTTGAGGAACCTGTTCCTGGTATTGTTGCTATTCTTTTGACTAATCATTTGTCTAATTTATTAAGTACAGTTGTTTCTAGGTGTCAAATTCTTCATTTTGAGAATAGTAAATTTTCTTTCAATCATGGGGTCATGGAAAATTTTTCTTTACTTTTTTCTAATTCTGATGAAGAAAAAGAAAAATTTTTATCTGATGAAAAAAATTTTCTTATTTTAAAGGAAATTTTAGAATTTGCAGATTATTATGAGGAAAATGGAATTGATTTTTTAATTTATGTAAAGCAACGTTGGAAAAATGTCTTGTTATCTAGAGAAAATACATTAATGGCATTTTCTTTTTTGATTTACTTATATTATGATGCTTTTAAATATAAAATTTCTTTAAATGAAGGAGAGTTTTTTTTCAATGATTATGTTGATAATATTTCTAAAATTTCATCTCAAAATTCTTTAGAAAAATTAATCTATAAATTAGAAGTTTTTCAATATGGTTATAATATGTTAAAAAATAATTTAAATATTAATCTTTTGGTTGATGATGTTGTTATTAAGTTAGGTGAGAAAAATGAATATAGTAGAAGTTAAATTTAGTCATGATAATTCTTGTTGCTTTTTTAAAAATGAAAATTTGAAATTAAAACAAAATTTATATGTTATTGTGAATACGGATAAGGGGTTACAATATGGAAAGGTTGTTAATCTATTTTTTGATGATTCGCAATTTGATAATGTAAATTTATTTGATGTTACTCGTATTTCTACTAAAAAAGATTATAATTTTTATTTAGAAAATTTAAAGTTAGAGGAGAAAGCTTTAAAAATTTGCAAAGAACTGGTAGATAAAGATGGATTACATATGAATATTTTAGATGCGCATTATAGTTTTGATCGCTCTCAATTGTTATTTCGATTTGTTGCTGATGAAAGAGTAGATTTTAGAAAATTAGCTAGGGAATTAGGGGCAATTTTTAAAACAAGAATAGAACTTCGTCAGATTGGCATTCGTGATAAGGCTAAAGAAATTGGTGGCATTGGTCCATGTGGAAGATTACTTTGTTGTAGTAGCTTTTTAAAAAGTTTTGATAGTGTTACTATTAGTATGGCGAAAAATCAAAATGTTTCTTTAAATCCTTCAAAGATAAATGGGGTATGTGGTCGATTGTTGTGTTGTTTGAGATATGAAAATGATAATTATAGTATTCAAAAGAAAAAGTTTCCTAAAGTTGGTTCGATGATTGAATTGACTCAAGGTACTGGAAAAGTAGTAGCTGTCAATGTGGTACGTGGAAGTTATAGTGTTGAATTTGAAAATAAAGTTAGGGTAGAAGTTGAGTGCGATGAGGAAAAAAAATAGATTATTAAATTTGGATGCTATTATTTATCAAGATGATGATTGGTTTAAATTTTCATTAGATTCTGTTTTACTTGCTAATTTTGTGACACTTAATTTGAGAACAAAAAAAATTATGGATTTAGCAACTGGTAATGCTCCTATTCCTATGCTTCTTTCTTATCGAACTAATGCTATTATTTATGGGGTTGAGTACCAAAAGTGTATTTTTGAATTAGGAGTAGATTCTGTTAATGATAATGATATGGATAATCAAATTAAACTATTTTGTGATGATGTTTCTTTGATTCATCAAAAATTTGATAGTGATTTTTTTGATGCTGTGACTTGTAATCCACCTTATTTTAAAAATAATAATTTTAATTTAAATGAAGTAAAAGCAATTGCGAGGCATGAAATATTTTTGGATTTGGATACTGTTTTAAAAAAGGCTTTTTACTTGTTAAAAAATGGTGGTGTTTTTGCAATGGTTCATAGAACAGAGCGATTTGTGGAAGTGATGAGTAAAATGAAAAAATATCATTTGGAGCCTAAGAAAATTCAATTTATTTATCCTAAAAAGGGGCAGAATAGTGATTTATTTTTGATTGAAGGAGTAAAAAACGGTAAAGTTGGTTTAAAAATGTTGTTTCCTTTGATTGTTCATAATGAGGATAATACTTATACAGATGAGATTCAAAAAATTTTGAATTTTAAATATTAGGAGGTTTGTATGTGGAAAAAGAGTTATGATAATGGGGCAATTTTATATTTAGTTCCTACACCAATTGGAAATATGGAGGATATTACTTTTCGTAGTTTAAAAGTTTTAAAAGATGTAGAAGTTATTTTTTCGGAAGATACTAGGGTTACTCAAAATTTGTTAAATTATTTTGAGATTAAGAAAAGGTTGATAGCGCTTCATGACCATAATGAAAGTATTGTAAAGGAAGAAGTGCTTTCTTATTTAGAACAGGGAGTAAATGTTGCTATTGTTACAGATAGGGGAACTCCTATCATTAGTGATCCTGGTTATAAGACGGTTTCTTATGTTAGTAAGAAAGGTTATTCTGTTGTTGCACTTCCTGGCGCTTGTGCTTTTGTTCCAGCATTAATTGTTTCGGGAATTAATCCACAACCATTTACTTTTTATGGTTTTTTAGATAATAAAATCGAAAAAAGAAAAAAAGAGCTTTTAAGTTTAAAATTTGTTACAAACACTCTTATTTTTTATGAAGCACCACATCGTATTTTGCAAACGATGAAGTTGATGTTAGAAATTTTGGGGGATAGAGAAGTAAGTTTATCTCGTGAAATTACTAAAAAATTTGAGAGTGTTTATCGAGGAAATATTACTGATTTATTGCCAACTTTAAATGAAATAAAAGGTGAATTTGTAATTGTTGTTTCTGGTTTTGAAAAATCTATAGATGATAGGCAGTTTGGAGTGGTTGAACAGGTAGAATTTTATATTAATAATGGTATGGATAAAATGGAAGCTATTAAAGTTGTTGCTCGAGAAAGAGAAATGAAGAAAAATGACGTTTATGCAATGTATCATCAGGAGGCAAGAAAATGAAGTTAATAGTGGGATTGGGAAATCCAGGTAGAGAATATAATAATACTAGACATAATATTGGCTTTCAATTATTAGATTATATTGTTTTTTCAAAGCATCTTTCTTTTTCTAAGGAAAAATTTAACGCGAGTTATGTTGAAATGATGGTTAAAGGTGAGAAAGTATTATTGATTAAGCCTTTATCTTATATGAATTTGTCTGGTTCAGTTGTTGCAAAATTTGTTTCTTTTTATAAAATTAATATTAATGATATTCTAGTTGTTCAAGATGATTTAGATATGAATTTTGGTAGAATTAAGTTTGTTTATGATAGTAGTTGTGGCGGTCATAATGGAATTAGAGATATTGAAAGATGTCTTGGAACGAAAAAATATGCTAGGTTAAAAATTGGTATTGCACATGATAAAACAATTGATACTAAAGATTATGTATTAGGTTCTTTTAGTAAAGAGGAACAACAAGAATTGGTAAATATAGATCAATATTTAGAAAACGTAGTTGAAGATTTTTGTAGTATGAGTTTAGAGAATTTGATGAGTAAATATAATCGTAAATAGATTTTAGTATACTTATCAATATTTTTCTTATTGTTAAGGGTTAAGGAGGCTTTTTTATATGAGTTTTTTTAGTAATTTGTTTGATATTGATGATGGTAGTTATTATGGAGTAAGTGGTCTAAATTCTGAGTTGAATTGTATTTATGTTTATGATTCTTTTGTTAAATATGATAAGGGAATGATGGTGATTACGAATTCTTTATATGAAGCAAATATGTTGTTTAATAAACTTTTAAATTATACAGATAAGGTATTATTTTTTCCTATGGATGATTTTATTACTAGTGAAGCAATTGCGATTAGTCCAGAGTTTAAAAGTGAGAGAATTCATACTTTAAATCAGTTATCTAAGGATAATAAATATATTGTAGTTACAAATTTAATGGGGGTTCTTAGATATTTACCAGATATTCGTGTTTGGCGTAACCATGTTATTCATTTAGAAAAGGGAATGACAATTGAAAGAGATGGTTTAATTCAAAAGTTGTGTGATATGGGGTATGAGAGAGAGACTATTGTTAGTGAGACTGGTAAGTTGGGAGTTAGAGGATATGTTTTAGATATTTTTCCTATTGATTTTGAGCAACCTATTCGTATTGAGTTTTGGGGAGATGAGATTGATAGTATTAAATATTTTGATATTGATTCTCAGATTTCTATGAGTTTGTTAAACAAAGTTGAGGTTTATCCTTATACAGAATTTTTATTAGATAATGACTGTGATGTTTCTCAGAAGAAACAAAAATATTTAAAATATTATTCTAAGAAAATTAGTTCTTTGTGGGAATATATGGATAGTAGTATGTGTTTTTATTATGATTATAATCAAATAGAAGAGGGATATCGTCTTTTAAGGGAAACAATTTTTAATTATGATAAAGATAATCGTAATACTTCTGGTATTCAAACAAATTATATGTATGATTTATCGGATATTCATTTTAAAAATGAAGTATTTTTAATGAATTTTGACAATATTTTGATGAATATTAAGTTAGATGATGAGAAAAAATATGTTAGTGGGGAGGTTGAGCGTTATAATGGTAATTTTAGTTTATTGAAAACAGATTTAGAGAAATATTTATTGCACCATAAAACTGTTATTCTTTGTGTAGATTCTGAACATTCTAGAGAAAGAATAATGAAGTATTTTGAGGACATGGATGTTGTTTGCTCAATGGAAGATTCTATTGTTTTAGGGAAGATTAATATTATTGTAAAAAATATAGAAAATGGTTTTCTTTTTGGAGATTATGTGGTAATTTCTGCTAATGATATGTTTCATTCGACTGAGGTTAAGAAAAAGTATAAAAATAAATTTAAACTTGGGACGAAAATTAATAATGTTAGTAATATTTCTAAAGGGGACTATATTGTACATGAGGCACATGGAATTGGTATTTATGATGAGTTATGTACAATTGTTAAAAATGGCTATAAAAAGGATTATATAAAATTAATTTATGATGGTGGAGATGTTTTATATATTCCTGTTGAAAAAATTGATCGAATTAGTAAATTTTCTGGTAAGGAAGGAATTAGTGTTCGGCTTGATAGTCTTAGTAGTGATAAGTGGCAAAAAAAGAAGGCTAGAGTTCGAAGTCGTTTGGAGGATATTGCAGCGAATTTGATTAAGGTTTCTGCTGAACGTGAGGCGATGAGGGGATTTGCATTTTCTGCTGATGATGAGAGTCAAATTTTGTTTGATCATGGTTTTCAGTTTGAGGAGACTCCAGATCAATTGAAGGCAATTTCTGCTATTAAATATGAGATGGAAAAACCAAAGCCAATGGATATGCTTTTGTGTGGAGATGTTGGATATGGGAAAACGGAGGTTGCTTTTCGGGCGATGTTTAAAGCGGTTAATGATGGGAAGCAAGTGGCTTATTTGTGTCCAACGACAATTTTGTCTAATCAACAGTATAAAAATGCTTTGAAAAGATTTGAGGGATTTCCGGTTTCTATTGCTTTGTTGAATCGTTTTGTTGACCGAAAAAAACAACAGGTAATAATTGAAGATTTAAAGCAAGGCAAAATAGATATTTTATTTGGTACGCATCGTATTCTTAGTAATGATATTGCTTTTCGGGATTTAGGATTATTGGTAATTGATGAGGAGCAACGGTTTGGGGTTACACATAAGGAAAAAATTAAGCAATATAAGGCGAATATTGATGTTCTTACTTTGTCTGCTACGCCTATTCCTAGAACGCTTCAAATGTCAATGACTGGAATTCGTAGTCTTGCTTTGATAGAAACACCACCGCTTCAAAGGCTTCCGATTCAAACTTATGTTCTTGGAGAAAATGATAATGTTATTAAAGATGCATTGTATAAGGAATTATCTAGAAATGGTCAGGCTTTTGTTTTATATAATCATGTTGATGATATTGAAAAGAAGATGATTGAGTTGAATAAGTTAGTTCCTGAAGCAAGAATGGATTTTGCTCATGGGCGAATGACTAAAACTGAGCTTGAGGATAAGATGCAGGAATTTATTGATTATGAGTTTGATGTTTTGGTTTGTACCACTATTATTGAGACAGGAATTGATATTCCTAACGTTAATACTTTGATTATTATGGATGCTGATCATTTTGGTTTATCACAGTTATATCAAATTAGGGGACGAATTGGTAGAAGTGATAAGATAGGTTATGCTTATTTGATGTATGATAGTCATAAGGAATTAAATGAAATTGCAGTGAAGAGATTGAATACAATTAAAGAGTTTACTGAGCTTGGCAGTGGATTTAAGATTGCAATGCGAGATTTATCAATTCGTGGTGCAGGAGATATTCTTGGTAGTGAACAGTCTGGTTTTATTGATACGATTGGAATTGAACTTTATTTGAAAATGTTAAAGGATGCTGTTGATAAAATTAAGGGAGAGTATGTTCCAGAAGAAGTGGATGAAAACTTAGATAATCGTAGTTTAATTGATGTTGATACGCATATTGATGACAGTTATATTAAGGATGATGATTTGAAGATAGAGATTCATAAGAAAATTAATGAAGTTAATTCCATGGAGAAATTAAATGAAGTAAAGGCTGAACTGGAGGATCGTTTTGGGAAAATTAGTTATGAATTGGAAGTATATATGTATGAGGAATGGTTTGAAAAATTGGCGAATAAATTGGAAATTAAGAAGGTAAAACAAACAAAGACAATGGTTGATTTGGAATTATCGGAAGAAATTAGTAAGAAAATTCAAGGAGAAGAATTATTTATGATGTCTTATGAAGTTTCTCCACATTTTAAATTGAGTTTTCGAGATAATAAAATTCATATTATTTTAGAACTGATTAATTTAGATAAACATTTCTTGTTATATATTATTGAATTGTTATCTAAACTTATTGATAAGTTGGGGTTGGATAGTTAGTTTTAAAGTATTTTATTGGTATTGTATATTCTTTTTTGCTATTTTTTAAAATACTTAAATTTATGGAGAGTGGTGTATTGAGATGAAGGTAGTGTTTAGTGATTTTGATCGGACGATAGTGGATGTAAGTAAAAATACTTTAAGTAGGGAACAGTTAAGTATTTTATCAAAATTGAGGGAAAGAGGTATTATTTTCTCGGTTGTGACGGGTCGATGTCTTTCTTTTTTTCGTGAAAATTATTCTGAGTTAATGAATGTTGTGTCTTACTTTATTTTATCTAATGGTAGTAGTATTTATGATGTTTCTAATAAGCATTATATTTATCATAATTTTATTGATAGTGATGATTTAAAAAAAATTTATGAATGTGCTAAAAGATATCATTTGAGTATTTATTTTAATTTATTGGAAGGAAGAATTCGTGTAGAAAGAGGAGATTATCAAGATTTTGATTTTGATAAGATGGCTTGTGAGCAAGTGGTTTTATCGATGGATAGTGGAAATTTGGATGATTTAATAAGGGATGTTGAGCAAATTAGGGGAGTTATCATTAGTAATAAAGGGGTAGAACCTGGGGATGGCGATTTCTTTTTGGATATTAATAAAAGAGAAGTATCTAAAGGAAATGCTGTTTCTTATTTGTGTGACTATTTGAAATTTTCTAGGGAGGATGCTATTTGTTTTGGAGATAGTGATAATGATATGTCAATGTTTCATGTGGTTGGTAAGAGAGTGGCTGTAAAAAATGCTAGTTGTGGGATTAAAAAGAATGCAGATATAGTAATAGATAGTGTGTGGGAAGATGGTGTATTTAGGTATATTGAGGATGTTTTTCTTAAAAATTAAAAGTGTGGTTAATGGTTGTATAATTTATGGAGATTTATTTCATTATGATAATGTAGTTTGAGATTTATCTTTTTTGTTTATTCCTTGAAAAGTTAATGAGAAATCGTTGACTTTTTTTGTAAAGTACTGATATAAATTTTTTCTTTTTAGAATTCTTTTTTGTACTCTTTTATTTTTTTGCTATAATGGAAGAAAAGAGGGATATTATGAAGAAAGAGAGAATTGTTAATACAGAAGAATTTAGAATGAAGATAGTGAATATGTTAAAAATATATGGTTATTATGATGGGGTGCTAGTTAGGGGGGATAATGAGAAAAATTTTATTGCTGGAATTTTAGAGATAGATGATGTGATTAATAATAAAAAAGATTTTAAAGAGTTAAAGAGAAGTATTTTGAAGTTACGAGATTATTGCTATGAAAATAATTATGATAGATTAATAGAAGAAGTAAATTATTTTTATTTGGAAATGGGAAGAAATATTCGTAAGAAATTTGGAAATTTTTTTGAGAGAATTTAGTTTTATAAAATGGAGGTATTGAGATGAATTTAAATCGCTATGTTGACGATTATGGATGTTATACTTTTCAAGATGTTTCTTTTAATGAGGTAGATAATGCTGTTATGTCTGCTATTTCGTATGTTAATTTGGATGGAATTGTTTCTAAAAGTAGGTTTCATAAGATTACTATTGGAGAGGCTGGAAAAATTTATTTTGAGAAACATTCTAAAAAAGAAAAACAAGTTCTTGCTGTTAGGGAGGCAGTTAAACTGTTTAATATTATTAAGGATACAGAAAGGTATAAGAATTTGTATCTTTATAATTATGCATATGAGTCCGGGGATGCTGAGCAGTTTTCGGCAATTACAATTGAAATTTCTAATAAGTTAGTGTATGTTTCTTTCGAGGGAACTGATCATTTAGTGAGTGGATGGAAAGAAAATTTTATGCTTAGTTATCAATTTCCGGTTTTGTCTCAAAGGAGAGCGATTGACTATGTAAATAAGCATTTTTTGTTTCGGGGCCATGATATTATTTTAGGTGGACATTCTAAAGGTGGTAATTTAGCGATGGTAGCGGGGATGTATGCTAATTTTTTGGTTAGGGATAAGATTATTAAAATTTATAATAATGATGGTCCTGGTCTTTTGATAGAGCAAATTTCTTCGAAATATTATAAAAATGTTGAAAATAAGATGATTCATATTATTCCTAACTATTCGATGGTTGGTTTGTTGCTTAGACATGAAGATAATTATGTGGTGGTAAGGTCTGCTAGAAAGAGTATTTATGCCCATGATATGTTTACTTGGGTGGTACGAGGTAAAGAATTTGAAAAGTGTGAACTTAGCTCGTTTAGTAAGGCTTTGGATGATAAATTAATTCATTGGCTTAATAAATATGATAGGAAGACTAGGGAAGAGTTTGTTGTTTCTTTGTTTGATGTTTTTGATAAAGCTGGTGTTTATAGTTTGGTAGATATTATGGAGAAAAAAACTTTAATTATTCGAATTGTTCTTGGGATTAATAATGCTAATCCAGTGACTAAGAATATTTTGAAAGATTTTATTTTTGCTTTATTTCAGTGTTTTAAAGATGTGAAGAGAGAGGAGTTAATTTCTTTTTTTGAAAGAAAATAATACTTCTTTTTCTTTTGACTTTGGGATATTATTTTTTTGTAAAGTAAGTTTTTTTTCTTGGTAAATATTTTTTTGGTGTGATATAATTGGGTTATCATATGAAGGAGGTTAGTGATATGAAATGTGTATCGATTTCGGGGGAGAAAAGCTTTGTTTTGAAAGATATTGATGTTCCTGTTTCAAAAGATGGTAGTGTGGTGTTGGAGGTTAAGTCGTGTGGAATATGTGGCTCTGATATTCATTATTGGGTAGGTGGAAATCCTGTTGGTTTAGTAATGGGGCATGAATTTGCTGGTGTTGTTGTTGACCCTGGTTCTAGAAAAGATTTGGTTAAAGGGGATAGAGTAACTGGTTTACCTATTTCTCCGTGTGGAAAATGTGATGCTTGTAAGCATGGGATGCCTCAGTATTGTTCTGAGACGTGGTCAGAGGCAGTTGGACTTGCACTTACTAATTCTGGTGCTTATGCTGAATATACGAGTTGTAGGGCAGATATGATTCGAAAAATTCCTAGTAATGTTAGTTTTGATGCTGCTTGTATGACTGAACCATCAGCTGTTGCTTTGCATGCGATTAATCTTGCTAATATTAAGGTAGGTGACTCTGTTTTAATTGTTGGTGGAGGAATTATTGGTCTTATGTCTGCTGAATTTGCTCGTCTTGCTGGTGCTGGGTATATTGCCATACTAGAAACAAATAAAAAAAGAGGAAAAAAGGCTGTTAGTTTTGGAAAAATTAATGAGTATTATGATGCAACAAAAGAGGATAGTATTGCTAGGATGGTAACAAAAACAAACGGGGGATTTGATCATGTTATTGAATGTTGTGGAAATTCTCATGCTGTTAGTGAGGCAATTATGGCAGTTCGTCCTGGTGGTAGAGTTATTTTAGTAGGCGTATCAATGGAAGCAGTAACTATTCCAACGGTTATGGCCGTAATGAGAGAAGTGACATTACAAGGTGCTATTGCTTATACTCCAGAAGAGTTTGATACTTGTTTAAAGTTAATTAGTGAAAAGAAAATTAGTGTTACGAAATATATTGATGATTTAGTACCGTTAGAGTCAGTGCAAGAGTCTTTTGAAAGACTTACTAGTGGTCGTGATGCTGCTGTAAAAATTGTGATAAAACCATAGTTTGGCGGTATAAATTAGAAAATTTTGTCTATAATATTAAGGTAGGATAAGAGATATGTTAATAAAAAAATAAAAAAATTAGCAATCTCTATTGACAATTGCTAAAAAGATGTTATAATGAATAATGAAAGGTGATGATAATATGGCTTTAATACCAAGACTTATGCCAAATAAATTGTATTTGGACGATGTATTTGATGATTTTATGTTTCCTACAGTGAAGGATGAGTTTGGAAAGATGAAATGTGATATTTACGAGAAGGATGGTGCTTATCATTTAGAGATGGATGTTCCTGGTTTTGATAAGAAGGATGTTCAGATTGAAATTGATGATAATGATTATTTGACTATCACTGCAGAGAAAAATACTGAAGATACAGAAGAAGATGAAAAGAAAAATTATATTCGTAAGGAAAGAAACTATGGAAAGTATCAAAGATCTTTCTATGTTGGTGGAGTAGATAAAGAAAATATTCAAGCTAATTTTGAGAATGGTATTTTGAAAATATCTATGCCTAAAAAAGAAGAAGAAAAATCATCAAAGAAAACAATTGAGATTAAATAATATTGTTTGACATATAGAGACTGTGCTTTATTTAAGGCATGGTCTTTTTTATATGAAAATGGTATAATAGGAGTAGAAGGCAGGTGATTATTTTGATAAGGATATATAAAAATGAATTAGAGGAAGATAATGTTAACTTAATTTCACAAATTGAAGATAATTGTTGGATTAAGATGATTCATCCTACTGAGGAAGAAATAGGTATGGTGGTGGATGCGCTAAATATTGATGAAGATTTGATTACTAAGGTTTTGGATGAAGAGGAGTTACCAAGAATAGAAAAGACAGATAATGCTACTTTGGTAGTGGTGGATTGTCCTTATTGGGATGATCATCATGTAAAAAATAAATATCATACTTATCCACTTGGAATTATTATTTGTAATGATATGCATATTATTACTGTTTCTTTGAAAGATTTTGATTATTTAAGAGATTTTGAAGAGGGAAAGGTAAAAACTTTTTATACTTATAAAAAATCAAGGTTTTTAATTCAGATTTTGCTTAAGACTGCTTCTTCTTATTTGAAGGTACTTAATGTTGTTAATGAAGATATTCGTAAGAAAGAAAAAATTTTATATAATTCGACGAATAATAAGCATTTGGTTGAACTTTTGGATATTGAAAAAACTCTTGTTTATTTTATTACTTCATTGAAAGCGAATGATGTTGTTTTAGAAAAATTATCTAAGGGAAATGTGATTGAGATGTATGATGAAGATATAGAACTTCTTGAGGATACAATGATTGAAAATAGGCAAGGAATTGAAATGTGTACAATTTATAAGGAAATTTTGTCTTCAATTACGGATACTTATGCTACGATTGTGTCGAATAATTTGAATGGAGTAATGAAGTTTTTGGCTGGTGCAACAATTGTTTTAGCGATACCAACAATGATTTCTTCTTTTTTAGGAATGAATATATCGCTAGGAGATTTTGCGAAGGAAGATTATGCTTTTGTGATTGTGTGCGTGTTTTCTTTTTTGTTGGCAGTATTTGTTGCTTATTTGTTAAAAAAGAAGGATATGCTTTAAAATACTGATTAGTAAATTTATTTGAAAGGATTGTTTTTATGGAAAGAATAAGTTATATCCCTAAGGGAGTGTGTTCAAAGATGATAAATGTTGATGTAGATGATGGTGTAATTAAAAATATTGAATTTGTTGGTGGATGTCCTGGCAATACAGTTGGTGTTAGTAAATTGTGTGTTGGTAGGAAAGTTGATGAAGTGATAAAAATTTTATCTGGAATCGATTGTAGAGGAAGAGGGACATCTTGTCCTGATCAATTGGCTCGAGCTTTAAAAAGTATTACTATAGGAAGTAAGTAAGGAGGAAAAATATGGAATATGGTGATTTATATATTGTTCCTGATGAAAATAAATTTTTAGTGAAAGTATTTCATAAAAAAATTTCTAATAGTCATTTGATGGGAATACAAGAATTTTCTGATTGTTATAAACTTGGGTATCATTTTAAAAATGAAGACTATCAGGAAGCGCCTTGTCTTTTGGCGAAAGATGGTTTTTTAGTGGCAAAAACGGTAGATAATGCTGGTATTTTAATTTTTTATGTTCCTGAATTTATTAGTGATAATCAATGTATGTGGTATAATGAAAATATCCATTTATTTTCAAAATATTCAATGTTAGGAGCATACATTATAAGAAATTCTGAAAATGGATATCAGATTGATGAAAGAGAAGATATGGATTTAAGTCAACTTTTTAAGATGATGAATCAAAAAAATATTATGTATCATAAAAATCAATCTTGTAAAAAAAGATAAAAATAGGAATTGTTGATTTCCTATTTTTCTTCTTCTTGATAAATTGATTTTTCGACGTCGTTGTAATAATTATTTCCTTTTTCATAGTATTTTTCTATTTTTTTCTTTTCTTTTTCAGTAAACATTTCATCTGATAGTTCTAATTTTTTTAAGTATTTCATTTTTATCACCATTTTTAGTATGGTTTTTTTTTCTTTATTTATTCTTGGTATAAAAAATTTAATTTTTGGCAAAATATGTATAGAATGGAGTGGAGAAATGAAAACGACTGGTATTATTAGAAGAATTGATGATTTGGGAAGAATTGTAATTCCTAAGGAACTTCGAAAGTCACTTCGTATTAAAAATGGGGATTCTTTAGAGATTTTTGTTGATCAGGAAGATATTATTTTAAAAAAATATTCACCTATGGAAAGCATTGAGGAAGCAGCTTCTAAGTATGTGGATAGTTTTAATCAAGTGATTAAACATAATGTAATTATTACAGATAAGGATAAAGTTATTGCGGCTTCGGGTATATTAAAGAAAAAGTATTTAGGGAGAAAAATAACGGAATTTACAGAACATAGTATTGAAAGGAGAGATAGTTTTGTTGAACGTCAGAAAAAGCTATTTTCTTTTGTGGAAGGAATAGAAGAATTGGGGTATTATTCTTTTAGCTCTATTGTTTCTGATAGTGATACAATTGGTAGTGTAATTATTTTTTCTGTTGATGCACCTATTTTAGAAAGTGATGAAAAACTGGCAATTATTTTGTCTAAACTTTTATCGGGAAAGTTTCTTTCCAATTGAAAAGAGAAAGTTTTATTTTTGCTTTCTCTCTTTATACGTTGTTATTCCGAATAAGAAAATTCCAATACTACTAATGATAAGACTTATTTTTTTGAAAGGTGCTTCATAAGTAATTTTAATTTTGTGCATTCCTTTTGAAATAGGAAAAGTAATGAAATTTGCGCCTGATTTTTGATAGTTAATTTTTTTGTTATCTAGTTGAATTTGAAAACCTTTATCATATGGAATGGAGAGTGTAAAGTAGGAATTATTTTTAGTAACATTAACCTTTCCTTCTATATTGTCTCCTTTTGTCGAATTTTTGTTTATTTTAAAGGTATCTATATTATTATTTGTATTTTTTATTGTGTCGTAATCTAGAATGTAAGTATTGAATTTGTCTAAAACGTATGTTCCTTTTGTTAGCTTGATGTCTAATATATTTGTGTTTTCAATGGTATAATGGAAAGTGGTATTGTTATTAAAGTATTTCCATTTTTTGCTTGTTAGTTTATTCTGAATGCCATTAATTGTGATACTTAGGTCAGTGTTGGATGGTTTTTGATGATGAAAGCTTAGAAATAATAGTTTATTACTCATGTCGGAATTTAGTTTTATTTTGAGGTGGGCATTGTTTTTGGCGTTAATTTTTATTCTTTGTTTTTCTTTTGTTATGTTTAGATTCTTTTTTTCTAGAATGGTGTAGTTTATTTTTTGTTCATTTAAAGTACTTATGTTTTTCTTTTCTTTATTATTTATAACGATATTTGTTATAAGTTTGATGGTGTCGTTTGGGTAATTTAACTTTTTAAATTCTTGTGTAGAGATTGTTTGATTGGTTGCATAACCGATTGGAAGGGAATTGATATTTTCATAGAGGTTGATATTATTTTCTGTTTTGATTAGTTTATATCCTAGTGTTAATTTTTGCTTGGTTATGATATATTTTTCTCCTAATATGATTTGAGATAATAGGTTAGAGGAAGAGTCAATCATGAATTTATTTCTATTTGGTATAGGGTTATTTAGTATTTTGTTATAAGTGTTCGTGTAGTTTTGGTTTGAGGTTGATGAATAAATTGTTGTTTTTCTTACATTAATATTTTCTATTTTATTGATGTATTTAGGATCGTTTAAGTTGGTATTTATTCTATAAATGTCTTTATCTTTTTTTGTAATTTCGGTTATTAATTTATTTACTGTTTGATATTCTTTATCGTTAATATCACTTTTTTTCATTAATTTGTCTTTTGAATTGGTATAAAGGCAAATGCTAAGGGATGAGAGGATGAGATAAGTTATTATGAATGCTTGTTTTTTTTGATTGTGATTTTTTAAAATTATGTTTAAAAAATTTGCTACTAGGATTAAAATGAGTGGAATAAAGGGAATAAGTGATTTGGCATTTATATATAGTGTTCCGTTTAATAGATAATTAAATATAGGGAATATTGTAATTGAGAGACAAGTGATTGATAAGTATTTTGTTTCTTTTTTTCCCTTTAACGCAAAATAGATTAAAGTAATGAGGCTGATTAGGGTTAAGCCAATACTATAAGGGGAATAGAGCAGGGAAGTGGTGATGGAAGGTGTAAATAAATTTAGTAAGTTTATCTTTTTTAATGAAGATGCTCTTCCGTTTAGTAAGGTGTATACTGTTGGAAGAAGGAGAAGAGTGGATATCATGATACTAATAAGGAATGGAGGAATTATGTAGCTTGTTTTTTTTAGTAATTTTTTGATTGTGATATTCTTTTCTTTTTGGATGTATTTATAGATGTAGTATAAGTATAATACGATTAAAGAGGGAATACTAAAATAATAACTGCTTAGTATGATTAGGGTTGTGGATAAAATTAGAATGGAGGATTTATTCTTGTCAATGAATTGGTCGATAGCAAATAAGCCACTAATTAGAAATGGAAAATAATTGATAAACATGATATGTCTTTTTGCATGAAAGATTAACGGGCCACTTGTTAAAAAAAGGAAAGCGGTGATAAAACTTATTTTTTCGCTATGGTGATGTTTGCGTAGAAAGTAATAGAAAAGTATTGTACTAATTATGATGATAAGGCAATTTACGGTAATGAGGTAGGTAATCATTTTGACATGAGGGAATAGGTAGGACATTAAGATGTAAGGATTGTATAGTCCATAATAAGATAAATAGTAAATATTTTGTCCACTTCCTAAGTTGAAAGCGAAATCTGGGAAGGGATCGTGGGTGCTAAAAAATAGTGTTCGGAAATATTCTGGGATGAGGTAGTGTTGATATTTGAAATCAATGTTAGATGCAAATAGGGAGTTATTTTTAGTTAAAAGTAGATAAATTATAATAAAAGTGATGATAAAAATTATATTGGCGAATAAGTCTTTTTTTGTTATTTTCATATCTTTTCTCCTTTCGATAGGACTATTATAGCATATCTTTTCTCTTTTAATTTTAGGATGTTGTATTTATCAATGTAAAATATGTCAAATGTTTTTTTATATATGCTTTCTTTTTTCTTTTTTTTAGTATAAAATATTGATTCGTGAGGTGTAGTATATGGAAGTAAAAAATAGTGTTCAATTGAATTTTGAAGATATTAAAAAAGAAATTATAAACTTTGTTGGTAAAAGTGCTTATCAAGATTCAAAAAGGATAGATGTTGTTCGTCTTGTGGGGAGAGGACTTTCTGGGGACTCTATTTATTGTGAATTTTTGGTTCAAGATGATAAGTATTGGTATCAGAGATTTCAGGCTGTTGCTATTTTGCAAAATCACCATCTTTTAAGAGCGAGATGTAATTGTTCTTATGAAGGTACTCGGGGTAAATGTAAGCATGTAGCAGCGGCACTTTTGCGGTTTCAAGAAGATGTTTTTAATATGGATGAGAATGAGATTATTCGGGAATGTTCTTTAGATGTACTTGAAGAATTTAAGAAAGAAGCAACGATGAATCGAAGGACGATTAAAGAAGAGTTAGGTTTAGACGTTGTTTTTGTTTGGGAAGGAGATCGGTTTGGTTTTTATTTAAAAATTGGTAATCAACAAAAGTATGTTTTGAAGCAAAAATTATCTCGTTTTCTTTCTGTTTATCAAGAAAATAAAGGAAAAGTAGAATTTGGTAAAAAATTGGTTTATGATCCTAAGAAATATTATTTTAACGAACAGAATACGGCTATTTTAAATTTTGTTTATTCTTATTTTGAAATGCACCGCTACTATGAAGATGCAATAAAATTAAATGATGCTCAGATGAGGCAATTTTTGGAGTTATTAAAAGAAAAAGAGTTTATTGTGGAAAATGTTGGTACGATTGAGTCTATTTTGAATGAATTTCCTTGGGTTCCTGTTGTTAAAAAAAGTGATGATGAAACTTATATTTTAGATTTACCTATAGAAGTGGAACAGTTTTATCCTTTTACTGATGATTGTGAATATGTACTTTATCAAAAAAATGCTTATCATTTAAATAAGCAAAATGCGAATTTTATTTGTAAGATGTTTAATAATGGGATTAGTAAATTAATTTTTGATAAGAAAGATTTGTCAAAATTTACGAATTATGTTATTCCTACGATTCGAGATAATATTGTTATTGATGAGGGGATTGATGATATTGTTGTGGTGAAAAGGCCAACAGCTAAGTTATATTTTGATATTGCCTCGAATTCTATTGTTTGTAATCTAAAGTTTCTTTATCAAGAGAAGGAAATTGATTACTTTAAAAATAGCAGGTCTATTGTAAGAGATATTGACTATGAAAATGAGGTTGTTAGGGATCTTGTTGGACAGCATTTTTTGGTGGAAGATAAAAAAATTATTTTGGATGGAATTGATAATATTGGTTATTTTATGGAAGAGGGTTTACCTATGTTGCTTGAGAAGTATGATGTTTATACTTCAAAGAAATTAGATGCGATGAATTTTATTTCTAAGATAAATATTCATAGTATGTTCTCTATTGGTGCTGATAATATTATGAATTTTACTTTTGAAATGGATGGAATTTCTAATAAGGAGATTGACGAGGTTTTAAAAAATGTTAAAGAGAAGAAAAAGTATTTTAAATTAAAGAATGGAGATATTGTAAAATTAGACCAGGATGATGAAATTGAGCAATTTGGTGAAATGATTGATAATTTGGAACTTACCCAGGGTGATATTGCTAATGGTGTTGTTGAAATTCCTAAGTATCGTGCGATTTATTTGGATAGTTTACATAAAAGATATGGTTTTGTTGAGACTAATAATTTGTTTGATGAATTTATTTCTAAATTTAATCAATATAAGGATGTTTCTTTAAGTCTTAATTCTAAGGATAAAACAATTTTAAGAGATTATCAGATAATTGGAGTAAAATGGCTTTATAATATTTATAAATGTGGTTTTGGGGGGATTCTTGCTGATGAAATGGGGCTTGGAAAATCTATTCAGTTAATTTATTTTATTAAGAGTTTATTAAAGGAAGATGATCATGCTCGGTTTTTGATTGTGGTTCCTACTTCTTTGGTTTATAATTGGGAAAATGAGTTTAAAAAATTTGCTCCGAAGTTAAAGTATCATATTTTTGCCGGGGCAAGGCAGTCTAGACATGAGGAGTTAAGTACCGTTGATTGTAATATTTATATTACTTCCTATGGATTGCTTCGTGAGGATTATGAGGAGTATTATCGTGATAAGGAGTTTAATGTGTGTATTATTGATGAGGCGCAAAGTATTAAGAATCCGACAACAGAAATTAGTAAAACGATAAAGAAAATTAAAGCTGATGCTAAGTTTGCCTTAACTGGAACACCTCTTGAAAATTCTGTTATTGAGCTGTGGAGTATTTTTGATTATATTATGCCTGGATTTTTGTCGGGATTAAAAAGTTTTCAGTCGAAATATAAGGTTAAGGAGTTTGATGAAGTGACCAATCAAAAATTGGTAGGATTGAGTCAATTGATTTCACCGTTCATTTTAAGGAGGAGAAAATCAGAGGTATTGAAAGACTTGCCAAGTAAGATAGAAAATAATATTTATATTGATTTATCTGATGAGCAAAAGAAATTATATGCTGCAGAAGTAAAAAGGGTTAATGAAGAAATGGAGAGGTTAATTGCAACAGAAGGTTTTGATAAAGCTAGATTTATGATATTGCAACTTCTTACTAAATTAAGACAGTTATGTATATCTCCAAGTTTAATCTATGATAATTATAAGAATAGCTCTGCTAAAATAGATAATTTGGTTAAGGTTGTTCGAGAGTCTATTGATAATGGACATAAAATACTTATTTTTACTTCTTTTAAAAAAGCATTAGATTTGGTTAGTCAAAAGCTTATGGAAGAAGGAGTAAGGGTTTATACTATTGATGGTAGTGTTCATAGTAAAAAGAGAATGGATTTGGTTAATAACTTTAATGATGGTGATGATGTTTATGTATTTATTATTACTTTGAAATCTGGTGGTACAGGTTTAAATTTAACTAGTGCTGATATTGTGATTCACCTAGATTTATGGTGGAATCCACAGGTGGAAAATCAAGCTACTGATCGGGCACATCGTATTGGTCAAAAGAATGTTGTCGAAGTGGTTAAGTTGATTTCGAAGGGAACGATTGAGGAGAAAATATTAGAACTTCAACAAAAGAAAAAAACTTTAAGTGATAAATTAATTGAAGGTGATATGAGAGATACTAATCTTATTTCTTCTTTAACCGAAAAAGATATTAAGAAATTACTTTCTTATGAGAATGCTAATGAATAGAAAGTTGACAAAAAAATGTAAACAAAAAAATAGATGTCTTTTTCTTAAGATTAGTGTTAAAACGTGAAAATTAAAGACTTTAACGTAAAAAGATTATCTATTTTGGTGATGTGATAATTAGAAAATAAGAAAAAATTTGATAAAAGGTATTGCTAATGGTTAAAAATCATGATATAGTTAAGTTACTTAGATAGAGAGTACTTAACATATTACTCATTTAAAACTTGTATTTCTAATAGAGAGGTATATTGATTGAATGACTAAAATAATATCTAAAAAATATTTTTGTTAAGGGAGCTTTCTTTGTATGGTAGAAAAGATATCGCTATGTCTTTATTCTTATCGCCACTAAGTGAAGCGCGCGTTTTTGAGAAAGTTAAACTCAGAATGATAAGAAGTTGAGATAGACACTGATAATGTCTATTCAAGGGGGAATAGTATATAGATTATTAAATAATTCTATATATTATTGATATAATCCCAATTCAACCTTTTCTTAAACTAGAGACGGGTCAATATTATCAGTATTGATTCGTTTTTTTGTTTTTCTTTTTTATAAATATTTGCTAAATTTTTAGTTAATGATATAATAATGATGATATTAAATATTTTTGTTGCTCTATGAAATTAAAAAGAATTTGATGTTTAGAAGATAATGATTTATTGTTAGAAATGATTTTTTAAGTATTTTAATTATAATAATAAATTATTTTATTGTTTATGAAGAGTATGAATAAGGAGATGGAATGATGGATAAAAAGTTTTATATTAGTACGGCGATTGCTTATACGAGTGCTAAACCTCATATTGGAAATACATATGAAGTTGTTTTGGCTGATGCGATTGCAAGATATAAGAGATTGCAGGGATATGATGTTTATTTTCAGACTGGGACAGATGAACATGGAGAAAAGATTGAGATAAAGGCTAAAGAAGCTGGAGTTACTCCACAGGAATATGTGGATAATATTGCTGCAGAGATTAAGAATATTTGGGATGTAATGAATACCAGTTATGATTGTTTTGTTCGGACAACTGATGTTAATCATGAAAAGACTGTTCAGGAGATATTTAAGAAATTTTACGAGCAGGGAGATATTTATAAGGGAGAGTATAGTGGGTTATATTGTACACCTTGTGAATCTTTTTGGACAGAGAGTCAATTAGTAGATGGAAAATGTCCTGATTGTGGTCGGGATGTGAAGGAAGCGAAGGAAGAAGCTTATTTCTTTAAGATGAGTAAGTACTCTAAGTGGTTAGAAGAATATATTGAGACTCATCCTGGGTTTATTGAGCCGGAAGCACGTAAAAATGAAATTATGAACACTTTTATTAAACCTGGACTTCAAGATTTGTGTGTTTCGAGGACTAGTTTTAAATGGGGAATTCCTGTTACGTTTGATGAGGGACATGTTGTTTATGTTTGGATAGATGCATTAACTAATTATATTACTTTTTTAGGGTATCATCCTGATGGAGATTGCGAGGATAATTTTAAAAAGTATTGGCCTTGTGATATTCATTTGATTGGAAAAGATATTTTAAGATTTCATACAATTTATTGGCCTATTATGTTGCATGCGCTTTCTTTACCTCTTCCGAAGAGAATATTTGGTCATCCGTGGCTTTTATTTGGGAATGATAAGATGAGTAAGAGTAAGGGGAATATCGTTTATGCTGATGATTTAGTAGAAAAGTATGGAGTGGATGCTGTTCGTTATTATTTAATTCATGAGATGCCTTTTGCAAGTGATGGTACTTTTACAAATGAGTTATTGGTGGAGAGTATTAATAGTAATTTGGCGAATGTTCTTGGTAATTTAGTAAATCGTACAATTGGGATGATTAATAAGTATTTTGATGGAGTAGTAGTGGATAAAAATACTTCGGAAGAATTAGATTTAGAGTTAAAGAATTTAGTTTTAAGTACAAAAAATACTGTTGATAGTAAGATGGATGATTTGAGAATTGCTGATAGTTTGGATAATATATTTGATATTTTTAGGAGATGTAATAAATATATTGATGAGACTATGCCTTGGGTATTAGCAAAGGATGAATCGAAGAGAGAGAGACTTTCAACGGTTTTATATAATTTGGTTGAATCTATTCGATTTGGTACGGTTTTACTTCAACCATTTATGCCAGATACAGCAGATAAAATATTTCGTCAATTAAATACGAATAAGACTACTTATGATACATTAGATAAATTTGGTTATTATGAAAGTGGTAGTCATGTGGGAGAGGCTCAAGTATTATTTCAAAGAATTGAGGTAAAAAAATAGTTATTTATAGAAAATACTGATAGAGTAATTTTATTCTTTGTCAGTATTTTTTTGTTTATAACAATTATTCGACAAATATTTCTTTTGAAAAGTGTTATTGTAGATTTACAAAATAAATGTGTAAATTTTTATGAAACACTTTTCTTTTATTTACAACAGGGAAATGGTTTGCTATGATTGAGGAGGAAGTTAAGCAGTTAGTAGTTTAAGAAAGGAACGAAAATAATGCTTAATAAAATTAAAAATCAAGAAAATGTAGTTTTGTTATTTTTTGTGGTAACGTTGATATTTGTGGGGATCTATATAATAGTAAGTAAAAATATTATTGATGTTATTTATTTTTTTGTGTTGTTGTACTATTTTTTTCGATTTTTAATGATACGTAGAAAGTAGGAGGTTTTGGTTATGTTGGTGGATACACATTGTCATATTTTTAGAGAGTATTTTGAGGATATTGATGAAATTATTCAAAATTCTATGAGTAATGGAGTACGAATGATTATTGTTAATGGTACGAATCGGCGGGATAATGAAGAAGTATTAGAACTTGTTAAAAGATATGATATTGTGTATGGTGCTTTGGGAATACAGCCAGAGGAGATTAATGATTATACAGAGGATAATTTGAGGTTTATTGAGGAACATATTGATGATGATAAGATTCTTGCTGTTGGTGAGATTGGTCTAGATTATCATTATGAATGTGATAAAGAACTTCAAAAGGAATTATTTAAGAAACAACTAGATATTGCTAAGAGGCATAATAAGCCTGTTATTGTTCATAGTAGAGATTGTATTATGGAGACATATAATATTTTGAAAGAGACAAATGTAAAAGGGATTATGCATTGCTATAGTGGTAGTGTGGAAATGGCGAAAAAATTTGTTGAACTTGGTTTTTTATTTGGGATTGGAGGCGTTAGTACGTTTAAGAATGCAAGTAAAATTCTTGATGTCATAAAAAATATTTCTTTAGAATATATTGTATTGGAAACAGATGCCCCTTATCTATCTCCTGAACCATATCGTGGAAAGAGGAATGAACCTTGTCATGTTTCAGTTATCTTGAAGAAAATTTGTGAAGTTAAAGGTATTGATTATAAGGATGCCAGTGATGTTACAACCCGTAATGTTTTTCGCTTGTTTGACAAACAACTTAAATTATGATAAAATTATAATTGCCTGAGAAATAAAATAAGAGGTGATTTAATGAAGAAAATAGTATCTAATGTATTAATTGTGTCTACACAATTGATAGTTGGGGGTCTATTTTTGTTTATGTTATTTTCAAATAAAACTGAAGATAATAGAGTTGTTGTGATAGAAAATAATAATTTAGATAAGATGGCGGATGCTGTTTCTGAACTTTTTGTAGTTGATCATGCCGTAAATGTCAGTAAGGCTGAAGAGGATGCTAAAAAAGAAGAAGAATTAAAATCTGAACAACAAAGAATTGCAGAAGAAGAAAAAAGAAAAGCAGAAGAAGCCGAGGCGGCTAGGATTGCTCAAGAGGAAGCAGAACGAAAAGCTCAAGAAGAGGCTGCTGCTAAAAAAGCACAGGAAGAAGAGGCAGCTAGAAAGGCAGTTGCAGTTAGTTCTAGTAGTAATAGTGTTTCAGCATTACAATCTTATGCTCATAACTTGGTAATTAATACTTATGGTTGGTCAGAAGAAGATTATAATTCATTAGTGTTGTTATGGAATGCTGAGTCTGGTTGGAGAGTTAATGCTAAAAATGCTTTGGGGGCTTACGGTATTCCTCAATCTTATCCAGGTAGCAAGATGGCTAGTGCTGGTAGTGATTGGGAGACTAATGGTGAAACTCAAATTCGTTGGGGACTAAGTTATATTAGTGGAAGATATGGCACTCCTTCAGCAGCTTGGTTGTTTTTCCAACAAAAAGGTCATTACTAGAAGTTTGATATAATTTCTTAGTAGATGGAAAGTATGTTATGTACTTTCTATTTTTTTTGTTTTTTGATATAATGGATAGAGAAATTTGGTGATTTAATGAGTGATTTTAAATTTAAGAAATCTTTGGGACAAAATTTTTTACGAGATGAAAATGTTATCCACAAGATTGTGGATAGTGCTAATCTTGATAAAGATACTTTATTAATTGAGATTGGACCTGGGGGTGGAGCAATTACTAGGTATACCGTTCCTTTGTGTGGACATGCTTTGTTATATGAAGCAGATAGTCGGTTGGAAGAAAACCTAAATGAACTTTTAAAGGAGAATAATAATTATTCTATTCTTATTGAAGACTTTTTAAAAAGTAATTTAAAGGAAGATATTGTAAAGTATAATTATTCTAAGGTTTATGTAGTTGCAAATCTTCCTTACTATATTACAACACCTATTATTATGAAATTTATTGATAGTGATGTTCTTCCAGATAAAATGGTAGTTATGGTTCAAAAAGAGGTGGCGTCTAGGTTATCTGCTTCTGTTGGAAGTCGGGATTATGGGTCTTTAACGGTATTTTTGAATTATTATTATGATATTAAAAAACTATTTGATGTTAGTAGGAATTGCTTTATGCCAAAGCCTAATGTGGATAGTGCAGTTGTTTGTTTTGAATTAAAGAAAGAAAGAGAGAAAGTGTTAGATATTTCTTTGTTTAAAAAATTAGTTAGAGATAGTTTTTCTTATAAGAGGAAAACAATTCGTAATAATTTGAAAAGTTATGATTTAAAGATTGTTGAAAGTGTACTTTTGAAGCATGGTTTTGATTTGGGAGTAAGATCGGAGGCTTTGTCTTTAGATGTTTTTGTTGAAATGGCAAATTTTTTAGCAAAAAAATAAAATATTTATCTATCTAATTGGACGGTTAGAATGGATAAATATTTTTCTTTTGATAATTTTGAGGAGATAAGATTTTTTTATAATACTTTGTGTTTTCTTCTGGAATTTCATTAAAAGTATAATATTTGTTTTGCTTATCTAGTATGTAATATATTGTGTCTTTTTTGAATGTTAGTTGGTATATATTTAAAAAATTCCATTTGTTAATATTATTTTCTTGATTTGGAATTTGTAAGAGTAGAAATTCTTGAAGTTGAATTGATAGTTTTTTTGATAAGTAGGAAATTGCAAATGAAGCATCTGTGTAGTTTTTTAAGTGATAAGTTTGAAAGATATTTTCAACTAGTTTTAATTTATCTAGTTGAAATTCTAGAGAATTTGAAGAGGTAAACAATTTTGATTGTTCTATTTTGTTTAGATAGTAATTGAAATATTCTTTAGGGATATATTGAATATTTTTATCAATTTCTTTTAATTTTGATTCAAAATTAGATGAGGTATGTATTTCTCGGTATCCTTTTGTATTTAAGTTTATTTTTACTCTAGCAAGATCTGAGGAAATTGTTGCATCTGCTTTGATTCTTTGTTGATTATTATTGATAATTATATAATTGTGGCTATTTCCATGAAGTTCTACTTTTATATTTAGGAGTTCAGTAATTAGTTTGGAAATAATTTCTTTGGCATATGTTGTGCAAATTACTCGATTTTCTTCTTGAAGATCTGTTAAATCGATGTGTTTGTTTTTGATTCTTTTTAAATTTTCTTCATCATTTATTTGTTTATAAAATAAATATCTTTCGTCGTAAGAGAATAAAAAACAAGTTTTTAAGTATATGTATCTTATTTTTTCTTCTATTGTCCAATTTTTTTTTAAATCATGATTTAATTCTTCTAATATATTCATTTTTATCTCCTTGTGATGTTGTTTAATTATAGCATTTTTTTTTGGAATGTCAACTTTTATTATAAGGAAAATTAGCTTGGTATTTATAGATGAAAAATATTAAGTATTTGTTAAAAGAATGTATTTTAGTTCTTTTTCATTATTTTTTTCATATAGTTTTATGGGTGGTTTTATGATTAGAATAGGAGATTGTGTTACTAGAAAATCTTATGGAAATGATATTATTTTTCGGGTTATTGGAATTGAGGGAGATATTTATTTTTTGAGTGGAACTTGTGTTCGATTGTGGGCAGATAGTCCTGTTCAGGATTTAGTTTTATATGATAAAGAAATTGATGATGATTTTGGGAATGACTTTATTGAGTATAAATCTCTTGATCGGCATGAATATTTTTATCTTCCGGGAAAAGTTCTTCATATTGATGGAGACTCTGATTTTTTGTCTAAATGTATGAATTTTTATAAAAGAAATAAAATTAAAGCCTATGGTATTTTTTGTTCTGAAAGTGATTTGAGTAGTAAAATATTTTCTTTTTTAGAAAAGTATAATCCAGATATTTTAGTAATTACGGGGCATGATTCTATGTATAAAAGAGAAAGGGCTAATGGAAGTTATAAAAATACGACGAATTTTGTGGAAGCAATTCATGAGGCTCGAAAATATGAAAAGTCTCATGAAAAGTTGTTAATTATTGCTGGTGCGTGTCAATCTAATTATGAAGAGTTAATTAAGGCAGGTGCTAATTTTGCTTCTAGTCCTAAAAGAATTAATATTCATGCATTGGATCCAGCAATTGTAGCGAGCTCTCTAGCTTTGTCGGATAAGAATAATAATATTGATTTGATTCAAATTTTGGAAAAAACAAAATATGGTGCTGATGGTATGGGTGGAATTATTACGAAGGGTACAATGTATGTTGGGTATCCTAGAGAATAGGGGGAAAAGTATGACAATTGATACTATTCGAGATGATATAACCAATCATATTGGTAATGAAATTTTGGTTATTCATAATGAAGGAAGAAATCGTATTTTAGAGTATCGTGGTAAGGTTGTTGAGGTTTATCATAATATTTTTATTGTTTTAGATAATGAAGGAAAGAAAAGTTTTAGTTATCACGATATTTTGACAGAAACTGTAAAAATTTCTTTTAAATCGTAAAATAATGGTAAATATCCTTAAAAAATATTGACATTTTTCCTTTACTTTTATAAAATGTAGTTAGAAAGTAACATTTCTAGAAGGAGAGTTGATACATAATGAAGATTACTTCAGTTACTGTACACAAAATTGAAAAAGAAAATTCTCGGATGAAAGGGATCGCAGTTGTTACTCTTGATGATTGTTTTGTTGTTAAGGGAATTAGAATTATAGATGGCGATAATGGATTGTTTATTGCAATGCCTAGCAAAACTACTGCTACTGGTGAGCATACTGATATAGCACATCCTATTAATAAGGAAACACGTAAAATGTTTGAAGATGCTATTATTGAAGCTTACAATAACGCTGAATAGAAATTTTAGGAAACTCTTGATTATAAGTAGTTTCTTTTTTTTTGTAGAAAAAGTACTGATCAGTATTTTCAGTAGAAAATCAGTTATTAATTGGGAAATATGGCATATATTTTGTTAGGAGGGATTTTATGGACAAGGCAAAAGAAATAGATTCAAGTTTTAGTCATGGAATTTCTATTGCAGAAAGAAAAAATGTTTTAGTTACGGGGGTAAAAAAAATTGAGAGTTTTGATAATGAAGAATTTTTGATGGATACGACTTTGGGATTTTTGACAATTAAAGGAAGTGGCTTAGAAATTATTAAATTAGATACTTATCAGGGGAATGTAACAATTAAGGGAAATGTTGATAGTTTATCTTATACAGGAAAAGATGGAAAAAAAGAAAAGGAAGAAACCTTTTTGAGTAAGTTATTTAAATAATGAATTTAAGGATTCAATTAATTTCCTTGATTGTATCTTTTTTGTATGGAGGTTTTTTTTATTTACTATTAGAATTGAATTCTAAGTTTTTATATTCTTCTAATCTTGTTGTGAAAATTGTTGTTTCTTTTTTATTTGTGATGTTTAATGTATTGCTTTATTTTTTGATTTTAATGAAAATTAATTATGGATATGTTCATTTGTATTTTTTTCTTTGTATAATTTTGGGATATTTTGTGTGCAAAGTAGTTTATAAAAAAATTGTAAAGAGATAATGAATGTGTTATACTTGTATATGTAATAAGTAGGTGGTTAAATGAAAAAAAGACGGTATACAGTTAAGACAAGAGGGAGGATGTTTATTATTATTCTTTTTTTTGGTGCTATTATTGCTACTTTGGGTTGTACTTTTTTCTTGGATTTGAGTCGTATCCATGAGATGAAAAATGAAGAAAAGAAATTAAATCAAGAGAGAGAAAAATTATTGGATGAGGAGGATAAAATTCAAGCTGATATAAAGAGATTATCGGATCCTGATTATATTGCTAGGTATGTTCGTGAGAAGTATATGTATTCTAAAGAAGGGGAGTTAATTTTAAGAATTAAAGAGTAGGGGAATCTGTAAGTAAATTTGTGTAAATAAAAAATCTTTCCATGTTAAATATGTTTTGGAAAGATTTTTTATTATGTTTTTTTTTATCTTCTAGAATGCTTTTGGTTCTGTTCTGCGATTATCTCTTCAATTTTATTTTTGTCTGATGTTATTTTTTCGTAAATTCCCATGTCTTTTTTATGCTGTCCGTCTATTGGTGTTTGTGGATCAATAGCAAATTGTACTTTTCTTCCATTTTCATCATAGTAATAATTAGCAACAGTTGCAGTAATTCCGTCTGGGTTTCTCTCTTCTGAATATCCCCAGCCAGAGTAAACTCCGCTATTGGTGTCATTTAAATATATGGTTGAATATTCTGGATTATAAACAATGTTCATATCGGGATAAAATTTCAATAAATCGTTATCTAGATTATTGAAGGCTTGTGCGCCATAATTTCTTATTTCATTAAAATAAGGCATTTTACTTCCATATGATTTTGATTCTCTAAGATATGTTCCGGCTTTTACTCGAGTGGTAACTTCTCCTTTAGGATTTGTGATTTCTGCTGTTTGAGTTAATGAGTAAACTATATCTTTTCCTTCTTCGGCACCTGTACTTATTTTTTTTTGTTGGTATATCATGTTATTGTTATTATCTATAAATAATTCATGGGTGTCGCAAGACCTATTTATGTGTTTTTCATTGTAATTTTCTCCATTGTCATATGTTTCAAAGAAACAAACTTTTATTTTAGAATTATTTTTAGATCCAAATTCTTGTTCGCGACCGACTAGAAATTTTCCTCCAATAGACCAATTCTCGCAAGTAAGATAGCCTTCATTATAAAAATTTTTTAAAGATTCTAAAACTCTTTTATCTGTTTTTTCTTCTTCGGTTAATTGTAATTGGCTACAGAAATATAGAAATCCATCTTCTGTTTTTTGATTTTCTGGGTAAATTGCTCTTATAGTCAATTCTTTTGTCATATTTATCACTCCTCGCATTTAAAGTTAGCATAGAATTCTTTGGTTATCAAGAATTTATTATTGTTTTACAAATTAATATACCGGTTTGTGTCAATTATAAATTGTTGTTTATAAAATTTTTTTTGTATTAAAAAACTGGTAAGGATGGTTATTCCTTATCAGTTTTCTCTTCTTTTTTTGCTTCAGTTTCTTTTTTAGAAGAATCTTCATCAGTATTTTTTTCTTCTTTATCTTCTTTGGTTGGAAGATGTCCTGTTTCTACTAAAGAGTCAATTTGTTCTTTGGTAATGGTTTCTTCTTCTAATAGAGTGTTTGCAATTAAATCTAATAAATTTTTATTTTCTTTTAAGATTTTCTTTGTTTTTTCGTAACACTCATTGATGATGCTACGCATTTCTTCGTCGATTTCATGGGCAACGATATCAGATACGTTTCTATTTTTTGTGTAATCTCTTCCTAGGAAGGTATTTCCTGATGGTTCTTCTAACATCATTGGTCCTAATTTACTCATTCCATATTCTGTTACCATGCTTCTAGCAATTTTGGTTGCTTTTTTGAAATCGTCGTGAGCACCAGTAGTGATTTCTCCAAATTCGATTTCTTCAGCAACACGTCCACCTAATAAGCCTGAGATTGCTTCTAATAGTTCTTGTTTTGTGCTTGTGAAGGTTTCTTCTTTTGGTGTCATCATTGTATATCCACCGGCTTGACCTCTTGGAATAATGGTTATTTTTTGAACATCATTAGCGCCTTCTAGTTTAAGGCCAACAACAGCGTGTCCTGCTTCATGGTAAGCAACTAATTTCTTTTCTTTGTCTGTATATTTCTTTGTTACTTTAGCAGGTCCCATGATAACACGGTCGGTTGCTTCGTCAATTTCACTCATGGTAATTGCTTTTTTGCCTCTTCTGACAGTAAGTAGGGCTGCTTCATTTAATAAGTTTTCTAGGTCAGCGCCACTGAAGCCTGGTGTTCTTTTAGCAAGATATTCTAAAGTAATATTTTTATCTAGTGTTTTGTTTTTAGCGTGTACTTTTAAGATTTCTAAACGAGCGTTTTTATCTGGTAGTCCAACTGTAACTTGACGGTCAAATCTTCCTGGTCTAAGTAGTGCTGGGTCTAATACGTCCGGACGGTTAGTAGCGGCAATTACAATAATTCCTTCATGAGGTCCAAATCCATCCATTTCTGTTAATAATTGGTTTAGGGTTTGTTCTCTTTCATCATGTCCTCCACCAAGTCCTGTTCCTCTTTGACGCCCAACAGCATCAATTTCATCAATGAAGATTAAACATGGTGCATTCATTTTTGCTTGTTTGAACATATCTCTTACACGAGATGCCCCAATTCCTACGAATAATTCTACAAAGTCAGAACCACTGATGTAATAGAACGGTACTTTTGCTTCTCCAGCAACGGCTCTGGCAAGTAAGGTTTTACCTGTTCCGGGAGGACCTACTAAAAGTACTCCTTTTGGTATTCTTGCCCCCATAGCTTGGAATTTCTTTGGATTTTTTAAGAAGTCAATTAATTCTTTTACTTCTTCTTTTTCTTCTGTTAATCCGGCTACATCTTTGAAGTTAGTTTTTGTTCCTTCTTCTAATAATTTTGCACGAGATTTTCCGAAGTCCATTGATTTGTTGTTGCCTCCGATTTGTCTTGTGAATAGCCAGAATGTTGCTCCTACTAGGATTGCTAATGGGATAATTTCTGTTAATACGGCTAGCCATTCAGAAGATTCAGGGTCTCTTTCCACATTTAGAGTAAATTTATTTTTATCAGCAGCATCTGTTATTTTAGAGATGAATTCGTCTGATTTTGGTAAAGTTAAAGTAAATGTTTCATTTTCATCATAATCTTTTAATTTTCCTGTTATTTCATATGTTTCACTTCTTGTTTTTGGAACGATATTTAATTCTTTAATTTCATTACTATCTAATTCTTTTATGAATTCATCATAGGTAAAATTGTTTACAGTGGTATTAAAGTTTTGAAATATTAGTAAACATACTATGATAAAACAGAAGAGAAATACATAGGGAAATAATCCTTTTTTTACTGTTTTATTGTTCATTCTTTTCCTCCTTTTCACAGTACTTTAGTATTATATCATAAAATTCTTCGGAATTGCTATTAAATTTGGACTTTTTTAGATTTGGGATCCAAATTATTTGGTCTTTTGCATCAACTAAAATGGGATAGGTTTCTCTTTTTTCTTTGGGAACTTTTTTATCGATGAAAATATCACTTACTTTTCTTGTTCCAGGACTGTTATAAAGGGAAATTTTATCTCCAGGTAATTTGTTTCTGAAATATAAGGGAAGTGTGATGTTTTTTGTGTTTAGTTTACAAATATCATTACCGTTTTCAGAGGTTTTATTTATTTTTTTGATGAGAATACTTCCAAAGATATTTTCTTCTTGTAAGGGAACTTTATAGTTAAGGGGAGGATTCTTTTCTTTTTCTTTGATGATTAATTTATTATAGGTTTTTATGAGTTGTTTGTTTTTGGGTAAATCTATGGATAAATTAGGAGTAGGAGAATTAATAATTTTTAAGATATTGTTAATATGATTATCTGTAATAATATTAGGAATATTTTGATAAGTATTATTTAGAATATGGTAAAGAACATTTTTTTGGATGAATGGTTTTTCTTTTTTGAATAAATTTAAATCTAGTATGTTATCCTTATAGATACTGTTTTCTTTTTCTTTAATGACTTCTTCTATGTAAGTATTATATTCCAGTAAGACTTTTGAATATTTTAAGAATTGTTTATGGATGTCTTTGCTTTCTTTTTTTAAAACGGGTAAGATATTGGCGCGAATTCTGTTTCTTGTGTAAGTAGTGTCTAGATTAGTTTTATCGATAAAATATTCAATATTATTTCTTTCATCATAGTCTAATAAATCTTCTTTGGTATAAGATAGAAAAGGACGGATGATTGTGTAATCTTTTTGTTTGGAAATCTCTTTTATGCCAGCATACCCTTCTAGATTAGATCCTCGATTTATTTTCATGATAATCGTTTCGATTAAATCATCTCCATGGTGAGCCAAAAAGAGATAGTGACTGTTATATTTTTTTAGTGTTTGTTCATAAAAATTGTATCTTTTAATTCTTGCTTCATTTTCGAAGTTATTTTCCCCGTATTTTTCTATTTTGTAGACTTCAAAAGGAATATTTTGTTTTTGACAGTAATCTTTTAAGTATTTTTCTTCTTCTTTACTTTCTTTTCTAACATTATGGTTAATGTGACAACAAATGATTTTGTTTTTTGTATTATGTATTAGATAGTGAAGGAGAGCCATGGAGTCTGGTCCAGCTGAGCAACCTACAACAATATTTTCTTCTTCATTTGGAATAAATTTTTCAATATGAATCATGATACACCTTCTTTTTTCTATATTATAACAAAGTTGTTTTGATAAGTAAATTTTTCTTGCTTTTCTTTTCATGGTATTGTATTATATCTTCAACATACTATTAGAGGGATAGGAAGATAAGTTATGTTTGAAAAATATGATATTGATAGATTATATACTTGTGAAATAGAAGTTTGGGTGCCATGGAGTATTGGAAATATAGGTGATATGGTTATTTGGTGGTGAGGTTATTTTTGGATATCAAACAATTGTCTATGAAGATAGTAGAGGATACATAGATATTTATCATTTGAATAGAGTTATTTGTGATATGTCTAAAGGTAATTTTAATTATATATGCTGTTCTGATG
>CAKPAK010000002.1 GCA_934132915.1 uncultured Bacilli bacterium | reverse complement strand
GCAATTTACCAACTTCAAAGTATGTAATAACTTTATGCCTTTCTTTTGAATAATCTTTTACTTTTGAATATATTTCATTATCAATTAATTTGTTTTTTATCTCATTGTAATAATTCATGTCTACTTCTTCCTATGGACTACAAGTCTCAATTTGTAATTTATCATTTTTAATTTTAAACATAATACTACCATCTTGGTCTGTTCTATATATTTTAGAATCTTTTAAATTTTCTAATACTTCTTTATTGGGATGACCATATCTATTATTTTTACCAACACTAATTATTGAATATTTAGGATTTATTTCATTAATAAAATCTTTACCACTACTTGTCTTAGATCCATGATGTCCAACTTTTAATACATCTATATCACTTATATTATATTTATCCAATATATCTTTTTCTTTTTCTACTCCAGCATCTCCCATAAACATAAACTTATAACCACTAAGTTCTGTATAAACAACATTACTATTATCATTTTCATTATCATAATATTTAGTTTGTAAGAAATATAATTTATTTTTATCAATATTTAATTCTTTAATACATGAATAATATTTAATATTCTTTTTATCTAATACTTTAATTAATTCTTTTTCCAAATCATTAAACTCACCACAGTTAAATATAACTTTTTCTACTTTAAAATCATTCACTAATTTTAATGCATTACCCATATGATCATAATCCCCATGACTAAGTATCAAATAATCAATTCGATTAAACCCTAAATGGCGAATAAATTGAATTAAAATATTTCCTTGATCAAAGCCATTCCTTGTTTCTTCCCATGCTTCTTTTTTTATACTTTTTTTACCGCCAGTATCAAGCAAACACACTTTATGATCAAGAAGTAAAAGAAAACTATCACCCTGACCCACATCAATCATATAGATACGATCATTTGATTCTAAATAAGGAAGTAAAAAATGAATCAATAGACAGCAACAAAATAAAATACTAACTATTTTAGATCTACAAACAAATAGATAAATCCAAAGTAAAAGAAAGTAAAACATATAAACAAAAAGAAAAACTCGTTTAAAAACAACAACGCCAATAGAAATCTGATAAAAAAAAGTAACACTGCTTTCCAAAAGATTTGAAGCAATCAACAAAACAGGTTGCAAAAAAGGTAAGAAAAAAACTAAGATGCTAAGTGGAAACACAATAACATTAATATAAGGGACATAAAACAAATTATATAAAATGCTAAAACCATTCAACCAAGAAAAATGATATAAGGAAATAGGTAAACTAAGTAAAAAACTAAGACAAGACACTTTAAATAAAGCCATCAATTTATTTTCCTTTTCTAATCTTGGTGCATATAAAATCAAACCACTTGTTATCACGGTAGAATACTGAAAACCAATATCAAATATATAATAAGGGTTAATAAATAACAAAATGGAAACAGATAACAAAATTAAACAGAAAGGAGGAATATAAAATTGGTAAATACGATTAAGGCTAAAAATAATAGAAAAGACAATAGCCCGATCAATAGAAGCACAAGATGAAATGATAAAATAATAAGCAAATAGTAAACCATGACTGATAAGAAAAACAATAATTTCTTGGCATTTACTTTTCTTTAATAAAAACTGAATTACAGCAATAATCAACGATACTTGTGTCCCCGAAAGGGCAAATAAATGCGAAATACCAAGATTTTGAAACTTTTGCTTTAAAGTTGGAGTAACCGATTCCATATTTCCTAAGAAAAAAACAGCAACATAATTCACTTTTTGTGAAGTAGATAAAGAATCAACATATTGATAAATTCTATTTCTAATCTTATTCAGCAAAAAAGTATTATCTTCTAATTTCAAAATAGTATCAGCCTGGCAAATATAATAAATAGATTGATATTTTAAATAATCAGTATAAGAAAAACCATAAAAATTTTGACTTGAAGTGGGGTAAGATAAGGAGCCATCAATTTGTAGTTTATCTCCTATAACCAAATTATTTTTAAGCTGAATTACTTCATCATTACTGCTACAATAATAAAAAACAAGAAGTTTTTCTTTCGCTTGCAATAAAATTTTTACTCTTGCACCATCAAATGTAATTTCTTCTATGACACCAACAAATTGTTTGTCACTAGATGAATAGCAAGAATGTCTTGGTAAAGAGATATACCAAAATGTAAAAAGAACACTGCAAAGAAAAATAACAAAATAAACTGTTTTACAAAGTAATATCTTCCTGAATTTTAGCAAACAATTCATCTCCTATGCCACTAACGTTTTTAACCTCCTCTACACTTTGAAAAGGACCATGTTCTTGTCTATAAGCGATTATCGCTAAAGCTTTTGCTTCACCAATACCAGTTAAACGCATCAATTCTTCTTTAGTAGCATTATTTAAAGATATTTTAGTAGAGGATGCTTGTTCTTTTTCACTAATACAAGCATCATTTTGAATAGATTCCTCACTTGGTTGAAGACACGCTTGTTGTTGCTGCTTTTCTTTTTCTTTCGTAACAGTAAATTGTTCTACTTCACTGCGACTATAAACAACAATAACCATCTCATCTACTACTTTCTTAGACAAATTAAGAACAGAAGTATCCGCTATTTCTGTCAAATCACCAGCTAATCGAATCACATCTATTACACGACTATCTTTTTTAACGCTATAAATTCCAGGTACATTCACTTGACCTTTGATATCTACTTGATAATACACTTCTTCTTCCGTTTCTTCTTTTTCCTGCATCATATCTTCCTTTTTTCCAACCAGAACAACCGAATCTTTTTTATGTGATGGTTTCTTTTGAAAACAATGACGATAAACCAAAAACGAAAAAACAACTGATAACACCAAAATGAAAGAAAAAATTATTATCTGTTTTTTATGGCAGTATGTCCAAGTCAATAGTCCTTCCTCCTTTCTTGTCGACATCATACCAAGGAAAAATTGCTTTTGCAAAAGACCATTTTGACAATTTAATAATAAAAAGTAGAGAAAAAAAACAAATTTTCCTAACAAGAAAATTCTATTTGAATTAAAAAATTACAGCAATTATTAAAATTACCGTAATTTTGCTTCTCTTATTTTTGTTTCAATTTGCACTCTTTGCACTAAAGTTAAAGCAACAATTAAACAAATCGTAAAACTACCACCATAACTTATAAAAGGAAGTGGAACACCTGTCATCGGCATTAAACCAAAAAGTCCCATCAGATTAACTACAACATGTAAAAAGATATAACTAGCAACTCCATAACAAATAATCGCTCCCCTATTGGTAAAACTAGCCTTGCCAATTTTTAAAATTCGATAAATAACATAAAGATATGCTAAAATCAACAAAGTACCAACAATCACGCCAAGTTCTTCAATCACAACAGCATAAATAAAATCTGTATAAGGATATGGTAAGTATAAATATTTTTGTGTACTATTACCAAGTCCAATACCAGTTAAACCACCATTATTAATTGCAATATAACCATTACAAACCTGATTACCAGTACTTAATAATCGATCACATGGTCGTAAAAAATTAAATCGTTCTAATTGTCGTTGATGAATCAAAGATTTACCAGCCATTAATAAAAAGCAAACAACAACAACACCACTTAATACTATAAAAATAATAATATTAGCTTTGACTTTTTTGGGAATTGGTACAGCTAAAAACAGTAAACCAACCAACAGTGCAAAGATAATAGCCGTTCCAAGATCTGGCTGACAAACAATCAAAAATGTAATTCCCATTCCTACTAGTAATGGAACAGAACTAACCAGCCAATTATCCAGTCGCTTTTCATTAATTTCATAATATCGAGCTATAAAAACAATCATAATCACTTTAGCAAACTCACTGGGCTGAATAGTAAAACCACCAATTTTAATCCAACTAATAGCATAGTTAGTTGCTTTACCATAAATTAACAAAAGTAATAAAATAGCGATAATGACAAACAACAGAAAATGAGAAACAATTCCATAAACTTTAGTATTAAATTTAATGAGAAAAAGGAATAAACAACTACCAATTAATAAAAATAATCCTTGTCTAATAAAATAACTATATGGACTTCCACCATTCATATAAGCAGTTACATTACTAGCAGAAAAAACCATAATTAAACCAAATAAAAACAAAATAGCCGTTATAATAAATAAAGGTTTATCAAGGTATTTCAAAATATGTTTTTGCTTCATGATAACTAGCCTCCCCATAGTATTATCATAACATAAATTTAAGATTAGTGAAAATATATCTTAGACAAATTCATTAACAGGTTGACGCTACTTTTCATATCTTATAGTAGATAAAGGAGGAATTCTATATGTATTATTATGGTGGCGGAAGTTGCGGATGCCCAAGTATGCAAACGCCTTACTTCTATCCAACTTACACCTATGGAAATACAAATAACACAAATAATTATGCCATTATTTTAGTATTATTTATATTACTTGTCATTGTTATCGGTGCAAGATATTCACGTTAAAGAAAGGTTATCCCTTTCTTTTTTTTTGCTTTTGTGTTAAAATATTGCTTTAGAAACGGGGTAAGTAGTATGTTAAAAACGAAAGATATATTAGATGAAAAAGATAAAAGATTACATCAAATCAGCAAAGAAGTTACTTTTCCTTTAAGTAAAGAAGATCAAAAAGCAATTGATGAAATGGTTGAATACTTAACAAACAGTCAAATTGACAAATTAGCTGAAAAATACGATCTACGCCCAGGAATGGGAATGGCCGCTGTTCAAGTTGGAATTTTAAAACGTTTTTTAACAGTTGTTTATGAGGTGGATGAAGGAGAATTTGAAACTTATATTATTTGTAATCCTAAAATTATCAGTAATTCAGAAGAAAAAATTTATGTTGAAATGGGTGAAGGCTGTTTATCTGTCAATCGTGACGTTGAAGGTATCGTTCCAAGATTTGCAAGAGTGACAATCGAAGGATATGATAGAAATGGCAACAAAATTAAAATAAGAGCAAGAGAAGAACTAGCCATCGCTTTCCAGCATGAAATTGATCATTTAAATGGTATTTTATTTACAGATCATATTGATAAAAAGCATCCATTCAAAGATAAAGACCTATATAGAGCCATTTAAAAGCCTTACAAAAATATGTAAGACTTTTTATTTTAATATAATTCTGGTGGTAAAATTTTAGCAATTGCTTCTTTCATTATCTTTGCACTACAAAGTAATTTTTCTTTCTCTACTTCTGTTAATTTTATATTTATTTTCCTTTCAATTCCATCTTTACCAATCACAGCAGGCGTCGAAAGATAAACGTCAAAGTTATCTTGATAACAAGAAACTGGATAAATACATTTTTCATCTAATAAAATTGCAAGACTCAACCGAACAAGACAATAAGCAACACCATGAGAAGTATGTCCCTTATAAGAAACAATTGTACTTCCCATTTCTTTTACTGCTTTAGCATAAGCTTCTTTTTCTTCTAATGATAAAAACATTTGTAAATTTTGTAATCCAACATTTGCATTATTCCATGCCACAAATTGACTATTTCCGTGTTCACCCAATACAAAAGCTGTAATATCTTCTGGTTTTACTAGTAGTTGTTTAGAAAGAAGTGTTTTCAATCTAGCAGTATCAAGCATCGTTCCAGTACCAATGACTTTTTGATAAGAATAATCAGCATAATAAGAAACAAGATAACTAATAACATCTACTGGATTACTAGCTACCAAAAAAATGCCTTGAAATTGATGTTCCATCACTTGTTTAACAATATCACGAACAATTTCATTTGTCGCTTGTAAATCATACAATCTATCGTACATCGATTGCTCTACCCCTGCCGTAAGACAAACAATACTAGCATCCTTACAATCTTCATAATCACCAATTCGAATAGAAGAAACACTTCCCATCAAACTAAGTCCCTGATCTAAATCTAAAATTTCACCCTTTAAAGTTTCTTTCTCTTGATCAATTAAAACAATTTCAACATTCAAATTAGGTTGTGCTGCCATTTTTTCAACATAACTAAGTCCAACATGACCACATCCAATTACAACAATTTTTTGTTTCACAAAAATTTCCTACCTTTCTTTTATAGAATAGCATAATTTTCAAAAAAAAGAAATGTAACTCATACATCCTTTTCTTTGAAAGCCTTAAAAAAACGATTCCAAACTTTTTCATTAGAATAATTCAATACTCCAACACGATATATCTTCATTCCAAACGTCAATAAAATTCCTATAAACAAAACTAAAATGAAAATAGAAACAACAACATCAACAATAGAGATTTGTCCCATTAATAACAGTGACGGACTAAGAAAAGAAGATAAAAATGGTACATAGGATAAAACTCTAACAAATAAAGAACCTTCAAATACTCCTGCCATAATAGAAAGATAATAACCAACAACGGAAATTAACATAAGTGGTGTTTGAATTTGTTGAAAATCTTCAGTATTTGTTGTAACAGAAGCTAAAATTCCTGCTACTAAAGCATAAGCAATAAAAGATAATACAATAAGAACAAGTGTAAGTGGAATTAAATATACTAATTTATCCATAAATCCAGTTGTTTTCAAACTATCTAAAACACTTACCACTTCACTTGGCAATTGAATACCATTAGAAAATAACTTTGCTACACCAAACCCTAAACCAACATATAATAAAAGTAAAATTGCTTGCAAAAGCACAAATAAATTTCCTGCTAAAATCTTAGATGATAAGTGTACCTTTGGGCTAACATTAGAAATGATAATTTCCATACTCTTCGTTGATTTTTCTTCACAAATTTCTCCACCAACCATTTGAACTAAAATCATAGTAAGCATAAAGATTGGTAATATAACCGTTGGAAAAATAGTATTAATAATCATATTCGTATTTTCATCTGCACTATTTTGATCATGATAAACCACTCTCTGAATAGAAATAGGGTTTGATAATTCATTCAACACAGCAGGAGCAATTTGGTTTTTATCTAACGTATATGCTAATTTAGTATTATCTAAACTTTGTGAAATTAACTGATAAGTTAACGTTTCTATTTTTTTTTGACTAATAACTTTAGCAAATAATTCATTGTTAGTATCTAATAACAAATGAATAAAAACTTCATTGTCTTTCAAGGTGGATTCATTAAATTCATTTGCTACTTGTTTTACTGTGATTTTACCTTCTAAATCAGTAGAAGATTCATGAACAATACTGTCAAGTGATGAAGAGAAAGCATCATAAGCCTGATTTGTTTCATCAAACATCAAAACAGTAATATCTTGATTAAAATTACCTCCAAAAAATGTAATAATTGCTTGCAGATTTAAAAGGCCAATAATCAAAAATGCAAATAGCAAGTTGACAATCACAAACCATTTTGAACATATCTTCTTTTTAAGGCTCAGCTTTGTTAAAAAGATAAACTTATTTTTCATGATGATCACCCCCTACTTTTGTAATAAAGATTTCGTTTAATGTTGGTTCACTTACAACAAATTTCGTAATAAGACAATTTTTGATTTTAGAAAATATCTTAAAAGCAACTTGCTCATTTTCTATTTTTATCTCATATTCATCCAAATGAGATTGAATGGATAAAACGCCTTTTACTTTTTCAATTGTTGCAAGTGGTAAATCTTCTCCTTGTAACAGTAATGTTTTTACAGGCCAAGATTTTTTTATATCTTTTAAATAACCATCTACAATAGCGTGACCTTTTTCCAAAATAATCAGTTTTTGGCAAAAATTTTCAATATATTCCATTTGATGAGATGAAAATATAATGGCGCATCCTTCTTGTTGTAATTGATAAATAGCATCTTTTAATAATTGAACATTAATTGGATCAAGTCCAGAAAAAGGTTCATCTAATATTAAAAGTTTTGGATGATGAATAACAGCGGAGATAAACTGTATTTTTTGCTGATTACCTTTTGATAATTCTTTGATTTTGCGATCCATGTATTCAGCAATATCAAATTTTTGTAACCACTTTTTAAGTTCAGAAACAATTGTATCTTCTTCCATGCCTTTCAAAACACCATAATAAATAATCTGTTCTTTGACAGTCATTTTTAACAATAAACTTCGTTCTTCAGTGACAAAACCAATTTGATCCGTCATAGAATAATCTATTTTTTTACCATCTAATAAAACTTCACCACTACTTGCTTCTAACAATCCCATAATAATACGAAAAGTGGTCGTCTTACCAGCACCATTTTCTCCAAGCAAACCAAATATTTCACCCTTATTAACCTGAAAAGATAAATGATCCACTGCTTTTTGTTTACCATAATATTTTACAATATCCCTAACATCTAGCATATTTGCCTCCTTACTTAAAGGATAATATAATGGCTTAAAAATAGCAAGGAAAAACAAAAATAATCATAAACTAAACAATATTACTCTACAGTAACGCTTTTTGCCAAGTTCTTAGGTTTATCTATATCACATCCTCGTAATTTAGCAGTTTCATAAGCAATTAATTGCAAGCAAGGAACAACCAATATTGATTGTAAAAACACACTAACTTTAGGAATTTGAATAAAATAGTCACAATCAAAATCACTCATATCATTATTACTAATAACAATTGTCATAGCACCTCTTGCTTTTACTTCACAAATATTAGAAAGCATTTTTTCTTTAACATCATCAGCTGTAACAATTGAAAAAACTGGCGTACCGTTATCAATCAAAGAAATTGTTCCATGCTTTAATTCTCCAGCTTGATATGCCTCACTATGAATATAAGAAACTTCCTTTAACTTCAAACTACCTTCTAGAGAAATAGCATAATCAATCTTTCTACCAATAAAGAAAATATCTTCTTTGTGATAGATCTTTTTAGCAATTGCTAAATACTTATTTCTTTGACAAATAACCTGTTCTAAAAGTTCAGGCAAAGCTCTTAATTCATCTATCATCTGATGTTTATCAGTCATTCTATAGGCTAATAATGATAAAATAAGGACTTGTAAAATATAAGCCTTTGTCGTAGCAACAGCAATTTCAAGACCAGCTTCAATAAAAATCTGTTCATCACATTCTCTTGCAATTGTTGAATTTTTAACATTAACAATCGCCAATGTAGAGATACCATTATCCTTAGCCTTTCGCATCGCTGCAATCGTATCAGCTGTTTCTCCAGATTGAGAAATAACAATAACTAATGTTTTTTGATCATAAATAACATGTTTATAACGATACTCACTAGCAACTTCACAAAGAACCTTAACATGAGCTTCTTCCTCTAGTAAACTTTTACCAATCATTCCAGCATACATAGCAGAACCACATGCTACAATATGAATTTCTTTATATTCACTTAAATCTGGTATTTTTGTAAAATCATCAATGAAAGGTTTTAATGTCTTAGCTAAAACAACCGGTTCTTCCATAATTTCTTTCAACATGTAATGATCATATCCACATTTTCCATGTGCTTCTGCTGTTAAATCTGTTTGTAAAATGGTTTTGGATATTTTTTCCCCATGTTTATAAACAGTAACTCCATTAAAATCTAATTCAGCAATTTCATTGTTTTCCAATAAAGAATATTGATTAGTAAATCGAATAATAGCTGAAATATCACTTGCCACAAAATATTCTTCTTTTCCATAACCAACAATTAATGGCAAATCCTTTCTAACCGCAAATAATTTAGCTTGATCTTCAAAAATAATAGCTAAGGCATAAGAACCACGCACTTCCATAATAGCTTCATTAATTGCTTGCACTGGATCTGTTTTGTAATAATAATCAATTAAACCACATAACACTTCAGTATCTGTTTCACTTTGAAAACGGACTCCATTTTTCCTTAATTTTTCTTTTATTTCTTGGGCATTTTCAATAATACCATTATGAACCAATGTAACTTTTCCAACAGTATGAGGATGAGCATTTATTTCATTTGGTTCTCCATGAGTTGCCCATCTTGTATGAGCTATTCCAATAGAAGCATCTATCACTTCCGTTTGATTTATTTTATCTTCCAAAGAAGACACACGCCCTAATCCTTTAATCACCTGAACGGATGAATCGTTTTTTAAAGCTATACCAGCTGAATCATATCCCCGATATTCCAAAGCTTTAAGCCCTTCTATTAATATATCTTTAGGTCTTTTTGAACCTATGTAACCTACTATTCCACACATAATGTAACTACTCCTTCTAACGAATAATTATAAACACTTACTATTATAATATTCTTAATCTTTCTAATAAGTTATTCTACAATAAAAAAAAGAATTTGACAAATATATTCAAATTCAAAACACATTAATTTTTTATTATTTTTTTCTATAACCTTCATAAATACATAAAATTTTATGAAATATAAAGAAATTTTCACTCTAAAAACATCTTTCTAGTAATAAAATTAAATACCATTACAATAACAGTAGCTATTATTTTTGAAAGTAAATAATATACACTAAATTTATCAATACAAATCCACATAATTAAATCATTTAATAATAACCCAACTATACTAAATAAAATAAATTCAACAAATTGACTTTTCTTATTTTTTTCACTATTAACATCAAATACCCATTTAACACTAGCAATGTAATTGTAGATAACAGAAATACAAAAAGACAAAGTATTAGATAGTATTACAGGTAAATGAAAAAATTCTTTGAAAACATAAAGAAAAGCAAAATCAATTACCGTTGCTGTTACACCAACTATAGCAAACTTAAATATCTGTACAAATAATTTTTTTGTTTTTTTGCTCACTTTAATATGAAATAATTTTAGCATTTTTTCTATAAATATTTCTATTTTATCATTATTATTCATTTTATAAATCCTTCTTCCTACTATTTGTATTAATCAATATAAGTTCAAACAACTGTCTGTTTTTCTTAACCACCACTTCCAAAATAAGTCCACAAGCAAATAAAATAATGGCTATCATCAACATAAAACCGGAAAATATCAACGTTGGATATCTTGGTACTAACCCTGTTTTAAAGTATTCAGCAAAAACTGGTATTCCAAAGCCAAAGGAAATAATCAAAAATAACAAGCTTAACAAGCTAAAGAAAATAGTTGGTTTGTATTCTTTAAATAATCTTCCAATAGTTTTTAATACCCTAAAGCCATCACGATATGTATTAAGTTTAGAAACACTTCCAGCTGGTCTATCTCTATATCCCACTTTTACTTCTTTTAGTAAAAAGTTTTTCTCAAGAGCATGAATAGTCATCTCTGTTTCAATTTCAAACCCTTTAGATAAAACTGGAAAAGTTTTTACAAATTCATAACTAAAAGCACGATATCCCGTCATAATATCACGGACATTACTTTCAAATAAGAAATTAATTAATCCTCTTACTAATCTATTACCAAAATTATGAAATGGTCTTTTATTTTCTGTAAAATAAGTTGATGATAATCTATCGCCGATTACCATATCAGCTTTCCCTTCAAGGATTAAATCACACATTTCTTGAGCATTTTCAGCAGGATAAGTATCATCACCATCAATCATTAAATAACAATCAGCATCTATATCTTTAAACATACTTCTAATAACATTACCTTTTCCTTGACGATATTCATATCTTACAATAGCACCAGCTTCTCTTGCTATCTCATCTGTATGATCACTAGAATTATTATCATAAACATAAACATCTGCTTCTGGTAATGCTTTTTTATAATCTTCTACTACTTTCTTAATTGTTTTTGACTCATTATAACATGGAATTAAAACTGCTATTTTTTTATTTTTTTTCATCATTTTCACCTTCATTTACAAGAATTAATTTATAATTCTTATCATTTTCCTTTTCTATTTTATATAATTGTTGCTCATTAACATTTTCACCAAAAACAAACTTATATTTTTCTTTAAATTTATCATTCGTAACCGCTATATATAAATAATCATAATCTTTAATTTTATCCTTTATAGAATCATAATATTTCTCGTAATCAGTATCATCATCTGTCGGCCAATTAAAGTCATACATATTAGTAATTATAGGATTAGCATAATACTTAACAAAATATTGATAATCTCTAGATGAATCCTGTGCTACTATAAATATTTTTGCATTACCTTTAACGTATTCTCTAATAATAGAAGCATTTATCTCATAAATATCTTTATCTTTTTTTACTAAATTTGGCATTAGATAATATATCTTAGCAGGAGTCATCAATAAAAACAATATTATAGTAGAAAAAATAATTATGTTAATTTTATCTTTTTTATAGCAACAGTAAAGCAAAAACATAATAACAAAATACATAACGATAAGAACATAAGTGGACATATATCTATCAAATGATGCTAAATTGATCGCTTCTGTATCTTTAAAACAAAATATATAAGTACACCACATTACAAATGCATAACCTATCGCTCCTATTAACAAGGTAATAATTAATAAATACAGTTTATTTTTATCCACCAGATCTTTATTTTTAATAAATATAATATATAAAAGTAATAATCCAAGTATAACAGCCTGCAGATAATTAAGTGGAATGTAGGAAGTTGTTAAACTATAATCTCTGATTGACGTTGGAAAAGCAGTCGCTGCTATTTTTTGATCATTTCTACCTTCATAACCCCTATAAATACTATATATCTTTGAAATTTCAATATCAGAAACATTAAATTGACTAGAAATATTCATGGATTTAATATATTTGTTCCAACCGCTAAATAATAAAATTGGAATTACTATCAACATTACAAACGTCTCAATATTAGTCTTACTTATAAATTTTTCCTTCCTATTGTTTTCTAAAAACAAACTTATAAAATAGAAAAATAAAACCATTAAATAAAGAGTTAATCCTATTTGTTTTGTAAGCAGTAAAAAGGATAGAGAAACAGAAAGGCATACTAAAGTAAATAAGTTTTGTTTTTCTTTGCTAAAAAAAACAATAGCTAGAGAATAAGAAACTAATAAAGCCATAAAATAGTCATTATAAATACTGCTAACTATTCCATGTAAATCAAAGAAAATAGTACTTAAAAAAAATAGGAAAAATAGAAAAACAGTTCCAACAATACTGAAAGTTTTTCTATGTTTTTTTTCTTCTGGTAACACAGCAATTAATAACGATAATTCCAACAAATGAAGAGAAAAAATAGCAAATGATTCTTTGTAACCACCACACAATTTAATAACAAAAAGTTCAAATAATTGTAAAAGTGGTGGATAATCTTTATGAGCTTGTAAAACAGATGCTGGCACAGAATAAAACTTATCATTTCTTATCATCTCTTTTAGCATCTCACCCCAATGTGACAATTCATCCCAATGACTATACGTTCTGTTAAAATCGAAAATGGTAACTAAAACAAATATCGTTATAAATGAATAAAAACTAATCGTTAAATAATTATTTTTTATTTTATTCAATATTTTTTTATCTTTTCGTTTATAAATAAGATACCCTAAAGAGAAAAAAGAATAAATAGCTCCAAAATAAAAGCCAATACTAAACGTTTTAAAAATAACTTGACTAAAAAACAAAAGAAATGCATCAACCATTAGCGTAAGTGGTAAACACTTTCCAAATGTTTTCTTACTGATTATGACAGTAGTCAGATTAGCAAGTAAAAAATAAACTAATACAGTGAGAAAATGAATAAAAGCCATATACTATCACTCCTATAGTTATATATTACATTTTTTAAATTGATTTGTAAATAAAAAAGAACCAATATACATTTTCACAAATCTATTTAGTCCTTTTTATAAGGAAGAATATCATTTCTTTCCAAATTTAATATTATGTTTAATCGAAAATTTATCTATATAGTATGTAATAATAATGATAAAAAGTGGTATATAATTATATAAATATCTAGAACGATTTTCCCAAAATAACAAAAATACAAAGAGAAAACTAATTGCCAATTGAATACTAAAAAGTTCATCATTATTATTTTTAAAACTATATATGAATGAATAAACAAGTAATATCAAAAATATATACTGAATAGCACTGCAAAAATATATTAAAATATGATTTTCATCTTTACCAATCATATATTTTTGATATGGTTTTATATTATATTTATCTTGCCAACTTAGTTTAGTCGTAACATAAAAGCTTCCATCTCCCCAAGCATTTGAAGCTTTTTTACACAAAAATTTAAGATAATTCACTATGCCATATTTATTTACCTTCTTTTTATTTCATTAATATTATATTCTTTTGCCTCTTTAGAGTTAATAAAACTTTCTGTAACAGTATAATCATCACCATTATAACCACCATAAGAATTTCTAGTTTCCACTTTCTTACTAGGGTTTTCCATTCCCATCATAATCCAATGGGTATAAGGAATTTTTCCATAATTATTATACTTTGCAGAAAATATATCTTTATCAAAAATATAATAATCATATATTTTACTTAATGAAACAAAAGTAACCAAAAATACAAAGAAAAAGAAAAGTTTTTTTCTATCAATTTTCTTACAAATAAGTGCTGCCATTATACTTATTGGAATGAATATAATAGTCATCTTCATCTTACAACCAACAAAGGAAAAAACAGTAAATAATATATAAGAAATGATTCGGTTATACTTCTTATTACTTTCAAAATAAAGAGAAACATAAAGTAGTAACGGACCAAATAAAACAGAAAGCGTATCTGAATAAAATACAGGAATATATAAATAAAAAGGAACATACAAAATAAATAATAATAATGAAAAAGTTGCTTTTTTAATACCAAATTTCTTTTTTATATATAAAAATGTAAATACAACAGTTAATAACAGAAAAAGGAAATTTGTAAGTTTAGTTGACAAAAAATACTGATGAAATCCAAATAAACTAACTATTTTATTTACAGAAGCTAGTACCATAAAAATCGGAATATTATTGGGAAAATATTGAAAATAACCAGCCGATTCAGCATTACTTAACTTACAAGAATTCTTCACATAACATTTAGCTCGATTAAATACTATTTCATAATCCCAACCCAAAGGTACATCAAAAGTAAACGCAATGAATAAAGAAATAGCAATAAATAGTAAGATAGGGATAACAATCAATAATTTATTACCTTTTCTTTTTTTAACAAAATTATAATACCATATAAGCACTCCTAATAATGGAAAGCTTAATAAAACAAACACATAACTTTTTATATTATAAAGTGTAGAAATTTCTTTAAATGGAATATTTATTAACAAGAAAAAAAATAAGATTCCAAATACAACATAAAATAATTTAATCAGCTTATTCATAAACTAACTCCACTCCTTGTGGTATTTCATAATATTTTTTTATCCAAGTTTGCGTATATTCAAATTCCTTCACATACGGTGGATCACCAGCATAAAGTATATTCCTGAATTTCTTAAGTTTTATTTTTTTAATCTCCTCACCATTTTTTATCCTTTCACTAGAGACAGAAAGTATTTTATCATTATAATCATTAACTGATTTATTATTATAATAGCCACGCGTTATTGAAGTATAATTGACAATCGAAAAAAGTAAGACAGCCATAATAAATGAATGAAGAACAAACATTGATTTAGCATTTGCAAAATAGGAAAAAATTATTTTTACTATTAGAACAAACATAACTAATTCAAACCCAACAATTGATCTTTCTGGAAAATAGGAAGAAATAAGCATTGGTGTTAAATAAGCAAAAGCTGACAATAATAATTTGCTAGAAAAAACATCATCTTTACCAAAATAAATAAGAAACGAAAAAACAATAAATAATAATTGTAAAATCAAAATTAAAATTACTGCACATTTAAGATACTTATTATTAAACAAGAAAATAAAATAAGTAAAATAATTATAATTTTTAATAAATAAGCTAAAAATAATTATTATAATATTGGATAACGTCGCTAGCATAGTTAAAGATTTTAATATCTTATTTTTAATATTTTTGATATTCCTTATATTAATAATAGAAACAATTGCTAAAGCAAAGAAAAAAACAAGGAAAAATTGATGATTATATTCGCTAAAAACTCCTATTATAATATTTGGTATAGTAACTAACATTTTTTTAGATATACTTAAATTATAAAATTCTGGAGAAAATGCTTTTCTAGCATTATTACCAGGACAAAATAGTAATAGTGAAAAACCAACTAAAGCAATTATAAATCTAATGATACTATTTTTTTGAATTTTCTTTGTTTTAACTTTTTCTTCAATCAAAGTCAATATTAAATAAAAAAGTAACATAGCCGAAGTCTGTTCATGAGAAAATGCAGTTAAAAACACTAAAAGAAATTGAAGAAAGTAAATAAATTTATTATTAAATCTTTCTTGCCGCATAAGAACTATTAAAGCTAAAAAATACAAAATTGGAAACACATAATTAACTGCTGCAGAAATCCAAAAGAAACTATCCCGAAGATTCATCAAATCCAATATTCCATATAACGAAACAGTAAATATCGCAATTTTATAGTCTTCTATCTTAGAGTTTTCTTTTGCAATTTTATATATTAAATAAAATAATAATGTCACAACAATGCTCTGAACAAATCTATATATAGGAAGACCTAATCTTAATAAACTACATTCAACAAAAAAATCAACTACTCTTCCACCCCAATGCAAATAATGCAACCATAAAAACCGTAATATATCTATTACTCCATAATGTAAACCTTGATTTCCACTATCAACTGCATATGATAAACTGGCATAACCATAATCATCATGATAAAGATATAAGAATTGATACTGAAGAAAAAGAAGAAGGAAAAAAATCAAAAATATTAATAGAATTCGCCTTTTTTTTACAAAATCACTTATTTTTTTCATCTTCCAAACTCCATACTCTTCTTAAAAATTTATATCTTTTATTTATTTCACTTTTTTGTTTTTTATCAAACTTATACATTTTACTAATTTCATTATGGACCATCTTTATTTCATCAAAATGTTTTTGCTTTTTAGTTAAGGATGTAACATTTGAACCATGTACTCTATAATAATTTAATGGTTTATCAACATAAGATATTTTTCCATCATTCATTACTTTAACATAAAATAACCAATCACCACACTGTCTATATTTTCCTGCCAATTTGAAATATTCAGAATAATCATTATTCTTAAAAATAGTAGATGAAACATTGGCAATAGTACAATTTAAGAAAGAATAATTATTTATTTCATTAGAGCCCTCGTTTACAAAACTACTATTCCAATGACCAGTTTGCATAATATCTATTTCTGGCTTTATACTTTTTAATATAGCATTCCCCTTTTTATCAATAAATGCAGTATCACAATAAGAAATTACAATATTCTTATCTTTCTTAATAGGTTTTAAAACTGACTTTAAAAATTTATTATCAGAATAATCATCAGCTTCAGCAACCCAAACATAATCACCAGTTGCCTCTTTAAATCCTTTTTCCCATTGTTTAAAAGCTGTACCACCATTTGTTTCATTATAAACCTTTTTAATGTTTATATAATCTTTTGTTTTTTCTACTAGTTCATCAATTAATGCTCTACTATTATCAGAAGAGCAATCATCTAAAATAATAAGTTCTGATATTTTTTCCTTTTGATATAAAATACTATAAATTCTTTGATATAAAAACTTTTCATAATTATAATTTGGAACTACCACAGAAAGTTTAATATCACTTTCATTCATTTCTGATTGTTTTTTAGCAGCTTCAACAACATCGGCAAGGGAAATATTTTCCTTGATAATGGATTTATTAACGCTTTTGTTATACCATTTATAAAAAGAAATAAGGGAATTTGCCATCGTATAATGTTTTTCACAAGTAAACTTTAAAAGTAATCTATAATATATTTTATGTTTTTTCCCCTGTGCTTTTAAAAATCCCCACCATAAATGATTTTGTCTTATTTCATATTTTAAACTTAATTCATTAAATCTTTTCAAAAATTGTTTTCGTTTTTTAGAACCATTTTCTTTTGGAATAACATAAACTAAAAACATAATAATTTGATTATAAACAATTGCATCCCAATATTTTTGATTTGTTTTATTTCTAGGAATTCTTGACTCCAAAGCATCTAAAGCCTTGAAAATATCAAATCTTTTATCACTTAAACTTGTATTTTGAACAGAAGATTTTCTCTGAATGTAATTATAGTAAGTTGAGGTATTATAGGAAATTTTTGATGACGTTATTAAAATTGCCAAAACAGTTGGAATATCCTCATTCATTGTTCCTTCTAAAAATTTATATTTAAGTAATTGTTCCTTTTTAAAAAGTTTATTACACGGACTTGCCGCTAATCCATTATTAATAAAACTATATTTATCTGATGGTTTGGTACAAGCTACGCTTCTAACATCATTACCATCCACATTATCATAACGTACAAATATATCACAAACAACAACGTCTGATTTTTCCTTTTTCATCTGCTTTAACATTGTTTCATAAAAATTTGATTCAATATAATCATCACTATCTATAAACGATATATATTGATTAGTTGCAATTTCTACGGCCCTATTTCTAGAATAGCCAGCCCCACTATTTTTTTCGTTTTTTAATCCTTTAATATTATCATATTCTCTTTCATACTGACTTATGATTTTCCAAGTATTATCTTTTGAACAATCATCCACCAAAATAATCTCTAAATTTTTATAAGTTTGATTAATAATAGATTGAATACAAGAATCTAAATATTTTTCCACATTATAACATGGAACAATTACCGTTATACCATCTTTCATACTAATTTCTTTCCTCCTGTTTTACCATTTCTTTTTCTAATAATTTTAACGATTTAAGTATTTCTTTATTTCTAAAAATTAGTGAATCATATTTTTTCTTTTCAAATTTTTTTGATAATGAACTACCCTCTTTGTGATAAAGTTCTATCTTAGGACTATATAACATAACCAAGTTATATTTTTTAGCTCTGAGTACTAAAAATTCTTCCTCATGGAATAAAAAAGTTCCATCATAAAATACATCATTAAATTTTTGATAGTATTTTTTAGAAAAGATTAATGCACATCCATGAAGTGCTACGTTAAGTTGATCTTGAACACCATTAGTAGTTTTTTTCTCTTTTCTAAAAAATGCTTTTATTTTTAAATAAATATTTAATAATGATCTTAAAAATCCACTTTGATATATCTTAATTAATTTTTCTGTATAATTGATTTTTGCTCTTACCTCATCTAAAGTTTTATAAGCATAAAATGGATTACAAGAATCAGATTCTTCTGGCAAAATTTTCGGTCCTAATATATCAAAGTAATATTTCTTATATAACTTTTCAACCTGAATTATAAAATCTTTTTGTTCTATAATCACATCGTTATTAATTACGCACAAAAAATCAGGTTTAAAATGCTCTATAGCATATTTACAGCCTATATTATTTGCTTTTGCAAAACCTATATTTTCATCATTAACAATCACTTTAGAAACACGTTTTTCTATTCTTTTTAAATTATCATAATCTTTGGAATTAGACACAACAACAATATTGGAATCAAACTTTTCCAAAGAATTTAAACACTTCATAGTATCATCTATATTATTATAATGTAACATTACAAAAGTCATCATACTTCTTCAGCAAAACCTTTCTTAAGTTTTTTAAATATTACTATTCCTATCCCAGTAAGTAATAAACTAAATAATAAAACTAGTAATAATAACATAATATTAGGCATTTGTTTATAATAAAAAATATCTCTATAACTATTAATTATTGCTGTCATTGGATTCAAATATAAAAGCCATCTAAATTTTTCCGGAAATAAACTTGTTGAATACAAAACTGGAGTCGCATAAAATAACATCGTGACAAAGAAATTAATAATATATTCAGCATCCCTTACATAAACATCTATAGCACTAGTAATAAGTATTATCCCAATAGTTAAAACATATTGAGTCAAAGCAATTAACGGTAACCACAAAATATGAAAACTAAAACCAATACCACTAAACAATAAAAACAATAAAATAATTGGGACTGAAATAAAATAATTAACAAGACCACTAGTAGCTGTTGATAATGGTAATATTTCTCTAGGAAAATAAACTTTTTTAATAATATCAGCATTTCCAAGAATACAAAATGTTCCCTGAGAAATAACCGTTGTAAACCAGTTCCAAGGTAATATTGCTATTACAATATAAGTAACATAGTTATCTTGACTATTCTTTAAAATAAACGGAAAGACTATAGCATATACTAAAGTCATTAATAATGGATTAATAAATGACCAGAGTACACCTAGAAAAGAACCCTTATACTTTCCCCTAATATCTTTTTTAACATTTGTTTTTAAAAACTCTCTATAATTATATATTTCTTTTACCATATACTACTCCTATCCACAAACTTTCAAGTATTCATCTACTACTTTATCTGGTTTACCATCTAGTCTTACTTCTCCTTCATAAATCCAAATAGCTCTAGTACACAGCTTTTTCACTTGGTCCAAACTATGAGTTACAATAACAATTGTTTTATCGCTTTCTTTTAACTCTGTTAGTTTAGCAAAACATTTATCTTGAAAATGTTGATCCCCAACAGCTAATATTTCATCAATCAATAAAATATCAGCATCAACATTGATTGCTACAGAAAAAGCAAGTCGCATATACATACCTGATGAATAAGTTCTTACTGGACTATCTATAAATTCTTCTAATTCCGAAAATTCAATTATTTGATCTACTCTTTTTTCTATTTCCTCTTTTGTTAACCCAAAAATCGAAGCATTAAAATAAATATTTTCTCTTCCAGTAAAATCAGGGTGAAAACCAGCACCAAGTTCCAATAATGAGGTTAATTTTCCATTAGTAATTAGCTTCCCTTTACTAGGATAAATTATTTTTGTCATTAATTTTAGTAAAGTACTTTTCCCACTACCATTCGTACCAATAAGAGCCACTGTTTCACCTTTTTTTATAGTTAAATTTATATTTTTTAAAACTGTTCTACTATTTTCTTTCTTCTTATTCCAAAACACTAGTCGTTCTTTTAAAGTACTTGGTTTATCATAGAAAAGTTTAAATTCTTTTGTAAGATTTTCTACTTGTATAGCATATTCTTCTTTTTTACTCATACTTCACTTTTTCCAATCAAATATATTGATTAGTCCCTTCTATTATATTTTAATCATAATATTTCGATAAAAGTATATCATAAATACTAATAAAAGTTAATTATCCTTCTTTTTCTTATCATTATTTTTTTTATATGAAATTGGCAAATCATAAATAGCTTTTGATAAAGTATTAATATTGGCATAACCATATTTTTCATCCGGTTCTAAATATGTACCCTCAGCCCATTCATTCCAAGCATTAACAAACATAAATCTCTTATCTAAAGGATTTCTTCTTCTTGTTTCTTCGATTATAATTCTTAACCATTTATAATAACTTTCTAAAGAATAGTTATAATATATGGTATATCCTTCTTTTCGTCTAGCAGAATTATCCCATCCCATAGTAACAGTATAATAAAATGGTTTAAGTGGAAAATGCTCGCAATACAAATGTTCAATATCATTAACAATTTGCTCATAGTTAAATATTTTACTAGAAGGTAACCCAGTTATTTTAGCTGCTGCATGACCAATTCCTTGTGGAGGAAAATCAAATTCTGCATCTACATATTCAGTATATTTATGTTCTTGATTAAACAAATCACACTTAGACATGATATAAATCTCTCCAATACCTTCTTCCTTTGCATATTTACGCCAATTTTTTATTAATTCACTAAAATTGGGTATTTCCGTCGGATTATATATCATAATTACTGGTTTCCCATCTATTTTAATATATCTTTTATCAGTAACATATTTTTTAATATCAGTAATAAATTTCTTATAATCTGATTTAGCATATTCTTGTTTTATTAATACATCTTTATTTAGACCATCCCAAGCTCTAGTCCAATTTTCATTAGCCCAACATAAACAAAAAGGAAAATCCATTGAAGACTCTAAAAACAAATCACCTGGTTTTTCCATAAGTCTTTTTCCAGAAAACCAATAATAATAATAACAAAAACCATATATGCCATGCTGTTTAGCAAGCTCCACTTGCTTTTTTATCGTTTCAATATTATCAAGTGTATAATAACCAATATCTTTATGAGGTGTTCTTGGCTGATAATGGTTTTCAAATCTAGGTAAAGATTTTTTGGTATTTGTCCATTCCATAAATCCTCTACCCCACCATTCATCATTTTCTTTAAAAGTATGATATTGCGGTAAATAGAATGCTATCGTTTTTATATCAGTATTATTTGCCGAAAAATCAATATTATCTTGATAACTTGAATTGTAAGGTTTAAAATTCTTATAAAAATTTTTATCAGGAGAAATTTTTTTAATAGATAACTCATCATCAGTTATTGATAGCATTTGCTCATTATTTATCAATTCATTATTATTTGGTTTTTTGGAAAATTTACTACTTATCATACGAAGTGGTTTAGTAACTTTCCAACTCTTACTATTTAAAATATTATTTATATTATTTTGATAAAATACTTTTTCATTATTTAAAGTAGTTACTTGATTGCTTAAATTAGCAATTTTAGAATTCAAATTAGAAACTTCATTCTTTAAATCATATATTTCAGCATTTAAGTTATATATTTCATTTTTTAAATCATATTTTGTAATTTTATAACTATTTAGATCTTTCATATTTTTTCCTCACTTTATCATATAAATCGTAAATTTCTTTTGCACACCTATTTATTAAAAATTTATCTTTAGAATAAGAATATGCCTTCTTCCCAAACTTTTCTATTTTACTTCTATGATTATATAAATACTCTATTTTATCTGCCAAGTCATAAATATTGCCTTGTTCAAATAATAATCCATTTTGATTATCAGCAATTAATTCCAAAGTTCCACCTGTATTAGATCCTATAACAGCAAGTCCACTCATCATAGCTTCTACAGTTACTCTACCAAAAGCTTCTTTTCTAGAAGAAACAATTTCAACATCAACTTTCCTTCTTATTTCATTCAAATTATTAACTTGACCAAGACATTTTAACCAAACCTTATTAGAAGTTTCAATTCCTAAATCTTCTAAATGACCTCTTCCTGCTAATAACAATTCTATATTATAACCTTTATCAACCAATTTATCAATTGCATTTATAGTTATATCTTGTCCTTTATTTTTTAAAATCATGCCAGCTTGTAAGCAAACTAGCGCTTTTTCTTTATTCAAATTGTACTCTTTTCTTTGATAAAGATTCTCTTTGCCAACGCCATTATATATGAAAAATAATTTTTCAGGATCAACTTTATTTTCAAATTTCTTTCCGACCGCTTTTGATATACATATTAAATAATTATCATCAGCTATTTTTCTATAATATTCATCATAACTACATAATGGATACATATTAAAATCATCTTCTCCAAATTCCCTAACATGCCAAATATGAGGAATATTCATAATTTTACTAAGTCTATAACCTAAATCAATAACCGATGTATTTGAATGAATGATATCAATATTTCTATCTTTTAAAATTATAGATAGTTTTAAAGCCAATTGTTGATTTATTTTATCACATATATTTTTCCAATTTTTCTTTTTGATTTCAAAATCATTGTCTTTTACTTCCACCCATCTATAAAATGGCACAAAGTACATCTCAATATTTCGACTTTTTATTTCATTTACAAATGGACCAGTTTCAAATGGAGATACAACAATAAAATTACATTTATTCTTTAAAGCATCTATTAAATTAATCATTGAATAACTTGCCCCATTGATCATTTTTTCATGTCCTATGATTAATACATTCACAATAAACCTTCCTTTCAAATTAATGTAAGCGTTCAATGTAATCGTAAAATTTATTTTTCTTATCTATAACAATCTTTTTATTACAAATAAACGCAGTAATACTATGCCTTACAAATTCGATTAATAGGCAAACTACAAATATTAAGAAAGCACAAACAACAACATGCATTAACGAAGAAGAACTAATCATTTTACCAGAATCAATTTTAATAAGTTTATAAATCACATTACGGACATAAGTATTGTCGCTAATTAAATAAACCCCAATAATAATAGAAGCCAACAGATTAATTTTTTTATTTTTAATTTTAAATGTTTCAAAATACAAAAAATAACATATTGATTGTATTATCACCAAAGGTGTTGAATAATTAAATTGACTATTTCTAATATACAAAGCCATCAACTTGATAAAATTATTAGAATACATATCAAGTTGATCAGAAAATTGTATCATGATAAAGTGTAGTATAAAACAACAACAAAAACCAAATAAAAATAGTAATTGTCTTTTTTCTCTTGTAAATCTTTTAAAATAATAATTGTCTTTGATAGAATACTTTTTCAGATAAGCACCTATCAAATATAAAAAACAAAAATGAAGAATGGTATATCCATCATTACTAATTGTTCTACCATTTGTAATATAGGGCACTATAGAAAACAATATAAAACATACCAACAACATTTTTTTATATTCTTTATGGCTTAAAGTTGATATCAACTTATTAAGATATGGGCTTAATAAATATAATGCCAAATAGCAATTAATAAACCAATAATTGGCTACATCAAGTGGTAAAAGTTCGTTAATAAAATCAACTTTTGATATTGATATTAATTTAAAAGTGGATAATATTATGATCAAAACCACCCGATAAAACCATTGCAGACAAAACAAATTCAAAAATTTTTTTAAGGAAAATGGATGTTCCGATTGAAAATAACCACAAGTCAAAACAAATGAATTAACATGCACCAAAAATATACACATTAAAAAATAACAAAATAAATTAGTAACTCCTGATGTGTGCTCCAAAACTTTACCATGCACAAGTATATGCCAAAATACTATCATCAGCATTGAAATTATGCGCATTAATTCAAAATTCGATTCTCTATCTTTTACCCTCATCATACCATATCCCCCACTTGATGCTTCATATTTTCTATAAAGAGTATAACATGATACAATATTAGTGTCAAAACCGAACAATAAAATATTAAAAAAACAGTCATGAAAAACTGTTTTTATTTTTATATGAATACAAGTACTGCTATTTTTTATTAACTTCCTCTAGGTTTTCAGCAACAATAAATCTTGGCCGAGCTTTTGTCTCGTTATACATTTTTCCAACATATTCTCCAACAATTCCTAATGATATCATCTGTAAACCGCCAAGAAACCAAATAGAAATATTTAAAAAAGTCCAGCCACCGATAATATTACCAGATACTTTTCTAACTAAAAAATAAATCATCATTACAATACTAACAAATAAAATAACAAATCCTAAGGTACAAATTAATCTTAATGGTTTTACCGAAAAAGAGGTAATGCCATCCCAAGCAAAGTTTAGCATTTTCTTTAAAGGATATTTTGATTCACCAGCAAATCTCTCCGCTCTTTCATAATATACTTTATCTGATTTATAACCAATTAATGGAAATATTCCTCTTAAGAAAAGATTAACCTCTTTATAATCTTGAAAATGATCTAAAACTTTTTTGGAAGTTAAACGATAATCAGCATGATTATATACTACATCAACTCCCATCATTTGCATAAATTTATAAAATCCTTCTGCTGTTACTCTTTTGAAAAATGTGTCAGTCTTTCTAGCTGATCTAACACCATAAACAATATCACAACCATCATAATATTTTTCTAACATTTCATCTACCGCATTAATATCGTCTTGTAAATCTGCATCCATTGATATTACAACATCAGCATATTCTTTAGCCGTTAAAAGACCAGCTACTAAAGCATTTTGATGTCCTCTATTTCTTGATAAGCATATTCCTGTAAACATAGGATCATTATTATTGATTTGCTTAATTAATTCCCATGTTTTATCTTTAGAGCCATCATTTACATACATAACTTTACTTTTTTCACTAATAACTTTTTTCTTTATTAGCCCATTCAATTTTTCTTTTAATCTTTTTGTTGTTTCTGGTAATACTTCTTCTTCATTGTAACATGGTATTACCATATAAAGTACATCACATTTTTTCATTATTTCTACTCCTAATCTGTTTTTTCTTTCAACAAACTAATTGTATCAAACTTCTAATAAAAAGTCTTCCTTTTCATCAAATTTATATTAAAAACGTTAATTTGGAGAAAGTTTATTAGTTGATTCAACTAGTGTATCTAAAGAAGTAAAAAGAAATAGAATTGAAATTTCTATTGGTTTAAAAAATAATTGTAATAGAACTCAAAGATGGCCTTACGTTTGTACTGGTTGTAAAAATAGATATAATAACTGTCCCTATAAAAAATATAAATATGATGCTTTAAAAGCACAACAACAAGCTGATATAAATTTAGTTAATTTAAGAAGAGGAATAGATGTGGATGATGAAGATTTTAAACAGTTAGATAAAACCATTAAAGATGGTATAGACGATAACAAATCAATTTACCAAATCAAGATAGAAAATAATCACATTATTAAAAAAAGTGTTTCCACTTTATATGGATACATCAGCAAAGGTTATTTAACAACTAAGAGAGTTGATTTACCTTATGCTGTTAAATACAAAAAAAGAAAGCATAATAAAAAGTATGAGTATTCTGAGAATAATAAAATTGACAGAACAGGTCATACTTATCTTGATTATCTTGCTTTTCTACATGAACATCCAGGAATCTACGTTTGGCAACTGGATTTCCTTGGCACCATAAAAACAGATAACAAAAGTATTTTAACATTTATTCTTCCTATTTTGCAACTAACTCTATTAGATATTATTAATAAACCTGATTCTTCTAAAGTAGTTGAATTCTTCGATAAGTTAGAAGAAAAAATAGGATTTGACACATTCAAGGAATTAATTCCTGTTATATTAACTGATAGAGATCCTAATTTTGCTGATATAAATGGAATTTGTTTTTCGAAAATAATTGGTGAAGAAAGATGTAAATTATTCTTTTGTGATCCATATGTATCAAATCAAAAACCTAATGTCGAAAATATGAACAAACAGATTAGATTATTTTTCCCAAAAGGTAAATCTGTAAATAAATATTCAAAAGATGATATTAAAAATATTAATAAAACTATACTTAATAAGCCTTTGCGCTCTTTAGATAACAACACTCCTAAAGAAGCTTTATTAAAGTATCTGATGAAAGTATATTCTATAAATTATTTTAAAATATTGTCAATGGCGAGTTATAAACTCGTTCATCTTGACCATTGACAATAATAAATCTATTTAAAATATTTTTGCAAATAAAGTTTATCTTTATTTGTTATCAATACTATATTTTTTTAATGCAAGGAAACTTAAAAAACGGAAATAACCTCCGTATTCTTGTCGTGCAATTATTTATGTCATTATTAATTAAATTTATATCTTTTATAAAGTTTATTTCCGTTTAATATTATAAAAACAGCAATAACTCTTAAAATGAAAAAAATCCGTTAAAAAACGGTCTTTAGTCTAAAAATTTGCGATTTATACTAAAAAGAAATTAAGAATTAACATCAACATTTTATGTTAACACTAATCAATATTAAAATAGATAAAAATTCCACGCCCAAAATCTAGCATTACAAACTAAAAAACTAAAAATTATAAACCACAAAAAATCAAATTAATATAAAATTATGTAATTAGTTATAATCTATATAAAAATAATTATTTATTTTATTCTTTATTAATCCCTACTAAACAAATCTCTTGTATAAACTTTATCTTTAACATCTAAAATATTATCGCTAAGGCGATTAGCAACAATCACATCACTTTTCTTTTTAAACTCTTCTAAATCATTTTCAATAGTATAACCATGATAAGCATCCTCATAAATTGTAGGTTCATAAATAATAATAGTAATATTTTTGGAATTTAATTTATTTAATATATCAACAATAGCACTTGCTCTAAAATTATCAGAATTACTTTTCATTGTTAATCTATAAATACCAACAAACTTAGGATTTTTAATAACAATCATATTAGCAATATGTTCTTTTCTAGTTTCATTAGAACGAACAACTGCTTCTATCATATTCTGTGGTATATCTTTATAATTTGCTAGTAACTGTTTTGTATCTTTTGGCAAACAATAACCACCATAACCAAATGATGGATTATTATAATTATCACCAATTCTAGGATCAAGACAAATTCCTTCTATAATATTTTTAGAATTTAGATTTTTCATTTCTGCATAAGTATCTACTTCATTAAAAAAAGCAACTCTAGTAGCAAGATAAGTATTAGCAAACAATTTAACAGCTTCTGCCTCTGTTGATGTCATATATTTAATTGGTACATCCGTTTTTAAAGAACAACTATTTAATAAATTTGCAAACTTTTTTCCCATTTTACTTTCTGTTCCTACAATAATTCTTGATGGATATAAGTTATCATATAAAGCATGACCTTCTCTTAAAAATTCTGGTGAAAAGAAAATAGTATTTAATTGATACTTTTTCTTAATCATTTCAGTATAACCCAAAGGAATTGTTGATTTAATGACAATTGTAGTATCAATATTCAAAGACAAAACTTTTTCAATTATATCCTCAACGCTTGAAGTATCAAAATAATTTCTTTCTTCATCATAATTAGTTGGTGTACTAATAACAATAAAATCTGCATTAGAAAAAGCCTTTCTATAATCAAGTGTAGCAATAAGATGTAGTTTTTTCTCCGCAAAATATTCTTCTATTTCTTTATCTTTAATAGGAGATATTCTTTCATTTATCTTTTTCACTTTTTCTTCTAAAATATCAAAAGCCCATACTTCATTCTTTGTACTTAGTAATGTTGCTAATGATAATCCAACATATCCAGTTCCTGCTATTGCTATTTTCATATAACACCCACCTAAATTATTTTATATATTTTTTCAACTCTTCTGTAATGACTTCATAACCATTATCATTTGGATGAAGTCCATCATCAGTATATTCCTTGTTAAAGTTGCCTTCTTCATCAATTAATAAATCATACATATTAATATAAGTCAAAGCCTTTTCTTCACAATATTTTTTTAATTCTTCATTAATTTTTTTTATATTCTCATTCGTTCTAACACTAACCATCTTTGGAAGTATATTTTTATTCACTGGATAAACACTTTCTACATAAATAGTTGCCAAAGGACGATTTTCTTGAATGTTTTCTATAATTTTTTGAACATTTTCAGCAATTTCAGAAGCAGATCTTTCTTTCAATAAATCATTTGTTCCTATTAGCAAAAATACTTTACTAGGATTATAACGATAAGCACGATTTTGCATATCATTTAAAATATCATCTGTTGTATTGCCACTTATTCCACTATTGACAACAGGCATGTTTTCATAATACTTATTTAAATCATAAAAATCAGTAATAGAATCTCCCAAAAATAAATAATTAGGACTAAGTTTTACAACTTCTTTTACAACTTTTACTTTTTTAGGATGACAACAATACATATAAACTGTATAAATATTGGTTCCTATCAAAGTACATATAAGCAAACCAAGAAGTATTTTACGAACAAGTGAAAAATCATGTTCTACAAAAAGAGCTTCTTCATCTTTATCGGTAGAGTGACCTTTATCATCTTCTGTAGTATTTTCAACAAAAGTATCTAACTCATTTATATTTTCTTTATCTTTTTGGTTTTCCAAATTCTTTGGCTCAACCTCTTCTGAATTTTTTTCAAAAGTATCATCTACTTCTTCAAAATGAAATTGTTGCTGCATTGTTTGAGTTAACTTCTCTTCTTGATATAACTCCTCATTTTTCTTAACTCTTGTTTTTTTATTCGCTTCAATAAATTTTTCTACTTCTTCTAATGTAATAATTTCTTTTGGTTGTACATTTTTCCGTTTGTTTTTTTTCTTTTTCTTAGACATTTGTTAACACCTCAACAGTCTATTTTGATTATACCATCAAATAACAAATTAAAAAAACAAATTCCAATAATTTAACGTCTATTAACAGAAAAAGGCAGATACTATCTACCCTTTTTCAAGCTATTGTGCTGTATATCCACCATCAATGGCTACAATAGAACCTGTCATAAATGCTAAATCAGTACTTAATAATGCACAAATCAAATGAGCAATTTCCTCATCACGACCAAGTCTACCAATTGGAAGTTGATTAGCCATTACCTGTTTAATATCTTGCGGTACTTGTGCAAGAATTGGCGTATCAACATACCCTGGAGCAATTGCATTTACTCTAATATTATTTTTAGCATATGCTAAAGCTAAACTACGCGTCATCTGATTAATAGCACCCTTTGTAGCAGCATAAGCAAAACTAGTAGCACTACCAACAAGACCGAACATAGAAGAAGTATTAACAATCGCACCACCACCAGTTTGAAGCATTTGTGCTATCACATATTTATTGATTAAAAAAATACCAGTTTGATTTACACCAACAACACGATTCCATTCATCAAAAGAAATTTCATGTGGTAAACTCGCACTACCACCAATTCCAGCATTTGCTACTAAAAAATCGATTCGTTTAAATTTTTCTATAATTTTTTGAACACAATCTATTACTTGCTCTTCACTCGCAACATCACATATAACCCCAAGGCAAGCCTCTCCTAATCGATCTGCAACTTCTAAAACAGAAGTATTATTATCAACAATAGCAACAAAAGCACCTTTTTCTAATAATAACCTAGCAGTAGCTAGTCCAATACCACTAGCTCCTCCTGTAATAACTGCAACTTTTTCTTGATACATTTTTTCAACACCTTTCTTAGTTTTATTTGTTATCTATTCTTATAACACTTATATTGTATCAAAATTTTACAAAAAAATCTCATCAAACGATGAAACTCTTTTATTTTTTTGAAAAACTAGATAAATTTAGAACCTTTTGATAACCTTTAGTATTTGGTTGATGCCAACTATCATAATCATCATTATCTTTATCAAAGAATATTCCCTTCCCTTGCGCAGCAGTAAAATCATCTAAATTTTTCAAGCAATCATCTACCAATATATTATCTTTAGCATCTACCACATCACTTTTCTTTAAGAAATAAGGAACAAGTATAATATTTTGTTTAATATGATTATCTCGAACCCATTTTACCTTTGCACCACCTTCATTTTCAAGAGAATGTATTTTTGTTAGAATTGTTGTAGTACTAGGATCCATATTCTGTAAATAATAAATGGAATCACAAATAGCATCTGAATGATATAAAATATATTCCCAATCCATTTGTTGCATATAACGAATTTTATCTTCTTCGGTAGAAGATGGGGTGCAAACTTCTTCGTGCCACTTTTCAAAAAGCAATTCCTCTGTATCTAAAATAACACCATCAAAATCTATATATATCATTGTAAAACCATCCTTTCGTCTAACAGTATCAATAATATCATAAAACAAAAGAAAACTCCATCTCATAAATTGATGGAATTATTCTAGATTTTTACTATTGAATAAATTATCCTTTATCTATAATACTTTTTTACATATGAATTCTACGATGGTGTTCAACTTCTTCTATTTCTTCTTTTGGTTTTTCTTTTTCAGTTTCTCCCCATTCTTCTTGCGAATGTTTCTTTCTTTTATTTTTTCTTTGCTTTCTTAATTTTTCTTCAAATATCTCTTTTTCTTCTTCACTCATCATATCATAACCAAAATTTTTTCTATACGCCTCTTCAATTTTATCAACATCAAAATTAGTAGTAGACATTGGAGAAAAATTTTGTTCTTGTTTTTGAGTATAAGCTAAACTATCGATAGGAGCGAGTTTAGGAGCATTTTCTTTCATTTTATTATATTGATGAATCACAGCCATAACAAATTCATGTTTAGATTTCAAATCTATTTCTCCATTATAACACAACTCATCTAACTCTTTTAACATTTTTCCTTGTTCAACTGACAATTGAAATCGATCCTTTAAAATCATTCGTGGAGTTTTTGTTTTTTCGTCATATTCATACTTACTAAATGGCGTTATTCTAGTATTTAAAAGTTTTTCAGTCTGAGCAATCAGCATACTTTGATGTACTTGATTTTGTAATGAAATTTCTTTTTCTAAATTATGCTTAAGATTTAGAGGCTGCTTCATATAGGTGACAATTTTATCCTTTTTTTGTTGCAAAAATTTTATTTTATTGGCAAATTGTGTATTAGTTTTATCTTTTGATTGAGTCATTAAGGATTCCATTTCTTTGACAACTTTATCATATTCAGATTGTAAATACACTAACTTTTTATTTGTAATTGCCAAAAGCTCTTTAGGGCTCAAATTCTCCTTACCAGAACTAATTGAATAAGCATTATTACAAATTACATTAGTTCCCAATTCTCTTTCTAATAAAACTTTTCGTAAAATTGTAGTCAATTCTTGAGGGGAATAAGGTTTCACTGAAGGAGAATTCACATTTTTTTCTGACATGCTTAATACATGATTAGAAGAAAATTTTTCCTTTGTTTTGAAAAAGTTATCCAAAGTATTTTTATTTGCATCCCAAGTTGGATCAAAATAATACCATTCTCCATTAAATTCAACTTTTACAACACTATGATTGCTATCATGACCAATAACACTCTTTTGCAAATCATTACTACAATGAACTGTCATTGAATTAATGCCAACACTCTTTAATAAATAATGCATCATATTGGCATAACCCTCACAAACTGCTTTGTCTTTAAGAATTGCATTATAACTAGATTGCTTTCTGTCTAAAATTTTAGAAGTAGATTCTGCTAGATTTTCTCGTGCTTGTTTTAATGCATCATTCTCTTCTCCTTTTCTCGCAGCATTTAATGACTGATAATCATACTTGACATTATAAATTATATAGGCATATATAGCAGATATTTTCTCAACATCAGAATAATTTGGGCCAACAATTTGCTGTAATATTTCTTGTGCTTTTTGGTCCATTATATCAATTCTATTAGTATTAATATCGTTGGTTCTCAAATCACTTAAATTTTCACACCATTTACAATCAATAGCTAATGTTCTTGTTTTTTCACTGATATAAGTTGCAAGATCTGGAAACGATCTCTTCAAAATTGGATACAAGTCAAAATCCAATCTTATAATATCCAATCCTTGATCTATCATTCTTTTTAAATCAAAAGATGGTATTAAAGCATTATTATTAACTAATTCTAACTCTGTTAATTCTGATAAACTATCTAATCCTCGAACATTTTTTAACTGATGATTACCTACCAAAGATACAACTGACAAATTTGGCAAATTAGATAAATCTAAATCTTGTAAAAAATCAGCAGATTGAATAGTTAAGTATTCTAATGATTTTAACTTTGAAATTACAGAAAAATCTTTTATATTATTTTTTTCTAAAGCATAATTATAATATGCTTCAGATGATAAATCTGTATCTGCATCTTTGACATTCAAAGAAATTATTTTTAATTCTCTCAAATTCGAGCAATATTCCAAAATAGATATATCTTCGAATGGAGCAAGCTTCAAATCCAATCTTTTTACTGCTTTTAATTCCTCCAATGAGAATTTTCCAAAGTCGCAAATCCCTGTATATTTTGGAGATATACCATTTTTCTTCAATTCTTTTCTTATAACATTTGCTAAAGATATATCAGATGTAACAACATATTCCCGTGTCATATTTAACCTCTTATCTAAATTTATAAATTATATAGGTATTTCTTCTACAAATTCACTACCTTGATTATAGTTTGTTAAATTTATTAATTCTTTCTTATTTTAGTATTTAATATTTACTGCACTTATTACTAAATTTCTTACAAAATCAGCAATTATTATAAATGTATTATTTTTGTTCATCAAACTTAATTGCAGCTACAGCAGCAGCTAAACGTGCAACCGGTACCCTAAATGGACTACAAGAAACATAAGTTAATCCAACACGATGACAAAATTCTATCGTTTTTGGATCACCTCCATGTTCTCCACAAATACCAAGTTTAATATCAGGTCTTGTCTTTCTACCCAATTGAACACCCATCTCTACCAATTTACCAACACCATCTTGATCAAGTGTTGCAAAAGGATCTTGTGTAAAAACCTTCTTTTCATAATAATCTTTTAAGAATTTAGAAGCATCATCTCTTGAAAATCCAAAGGTTAATTGCGTTAAATCATTCGTTCCAAAAGAGAAAAACTCAGCATCTTTCGCAATTTCTGAAGCTAACAAACAAGCTCTTGGAATTTCAATCATAGTACCCACTTTATATTTCAAATGACTAGAAGCTTTTTGAATAATAGCATCTGCTTGTTCTGTTACAATCTGTTTAAGATAAGAAAGTTCACTTCTATCCCCAACCAATGGAATCATAATTTCTGGTTCTACTTCTATTCCATCTTGTTCTACTTTTAAAGCGGCTTCTATTACTGCCCTTGTTTGCATTTGAGCAATCTCCGGATAAGTAATAGCAAGACGACAACCACGATGTCCCATCATTGGATTAAATTCTTTTAAAGAAGCTACTCTTTCCTTTAAACTTTCAAAAGAAATAGAAAGACTCTTTGCTAAAGCTAAAATTTCTTCATCTGTATGAGGTAAAAATTCATGAAGTGGAGGATCTAAAAAACGAATAGTTACACTAGCACCTTCCATTGTACGGAACAACGCTTCAAAATCATCTCTTTGATAAGGTAAAATTTCTTCTAAAGCGGCAACTCTTGCTTCTTTAGTAGTAGCAGTTATCATTTTTCTAAAATGAAAAATTCGCGTTGGTTCAAAAAACATATGTTCTGTTCGACAAAGTCCAATACCTTCTGCTCCAAATTTCTTAGCCGTAAAAGCATCTTTAACATTATCCGCATTACAATAAACACCAAGTGTTCTAACCTCATCAGCCCATTGCATAAACGTTTCAAAATCACCACTAATTTCTGGTTCAACAGTAGCAATTTTTTCTCCATAAACTTTACCGGTTGAACCATCAAAACTCATATAGTCTCCCCCATGAAATGTTTTACCATCTTTTGTTGTTAATATTTTATTTTCTTCATCGATAACAAGTTCACCACAACCAGAAACACAACAAGTTCCCATACCACGAGCAACGACTGCTGCATGAGAAGTCATTCCACCACGGATAGTTAAAATACCATGTGCTAAATGCATTCCTTCTATATCTTCAGGTGAAGTTTCAAGACGTACCAATAATAAATCTTTTTCACCACTATTAAAAGCCTTCATCACATCCTCAGCAGTAAAGTAAATTTTACCAGTAGCAGCACCAGGAGAAGCAGCAAGTCCTTTTGCAATTGGTTTAGCCATTTGAAGTGCTTGCTTATCAAAAGCAGGATGTAATAATTGCTCCAATTGCAATGGTTCTACGCGTAATAAAGCCTCCTTTGTGGTTATTTTTTCTTCTTTTACTAAATCAACGGCAATTTTCAAGGCAGCTTGAGCAGTTCTTTTTCCACTTCTTGTCTGTAACATGAAAAGTTTGCCATTTTCAATCGTAAATTCCATGTCCTGCATATCTTTGTAATGTTCTTCTAAAATCTTACAAATTTTTACAAACTCATCATAACAAGCTGGCATTACTTCTTTTAAGGTATCAATGCTTTGTGGTGTTCGAATACCTGCAACAACATCTTCTCCTTGGGCATTCATTAAATATTCACCATATAATTTTTTCTCTCCAGTGGCCGGATTTCTTGTAAAAGCAACACCAGTTCCGCTAGTTAAACCTAAATTACCATAAACCATCTCTTGGATATTAACAGCAGTTCCCCAATCAGAGGGAATATCATTTAATCGACGATAAGTAATCGCTCTATCATTATTCCAACTTCTAAATACAGCTTTTACAGCTTCTAATAATTGAATTTTAGGATCTTGTGGAAAATCAACTTCAGCATACTTTTTATATTCCTGTTTATAAATTGCAACAACTTCCTGCAAATCTTCTGCGCTTAACTCAGTATCCAAAGTCACATTCTTTTCTTCTTTTATTTTATCAAACAATCTTTCAAACGAACTCTTAGGAAATCCCATAACAACATCTGCAAACATTTGAATAAAGCGCCGATAACAGTCATAAACAAATCGTGCATTTGAAGTAATTTGTGAAAATCCCTCTGCTACTTCATCATTCATTCCAAGGTTCAAAACAGTATCCATCATTCCAGGCATAGAGGCTCTAGCACCACTACGAACAGATACTAATAAAGGATTTTTACTATTTCCCATTTTCTTGCCAGTTTTATTTTCTAACACTTCTAACGCTGAAAGTATTTCTTGTTCTATTTCTTCACTTAATAGTTGTTGATCATGATAATACTTTAAACAAGCCTCAGTTGTCACCGTAAATCCTCTTGGTACTGGTAAGCCCAATCCCATCATTTCTGCTAAATTAGCACCTTTTCCACCTAGAAGATTTCGCATACTTTGATTGCCCTCTTCAAAAGCATAAACATATTTCATACATATCATCCTTTCTATTATTTACTTGTATTATAGCAAAATAAAAAAAGAAGATAAAGAATAAAAGCTAGAAAAATTATGACAAATAAAATAAATAGAATAAGATTAAAAAATAATAGCATACTAAAAAAGTACCGGTACTTCTTATAAATTATATAACAAAAAAATCTCCTAAAATGGAGATAATATTACTAAATATGGGGCGGCGTATGAGGATCGAACTCATGCATACTGGTGCCACAAACCAGCGTGTTAACCACTTCACCAACGCCGCCATAAAAGACATATTTATTCTACCAAAGATTAATACAATTGGCAAGAGTTTTTTTTGAAAAAAGTTAGCACTTTATATTGACAAGTGCTAACCAAAGTGCTATAACATAATTGTGGAAAGGAAAGGTGATAATATATGTTACCAAAAAGATTTTATTTTGATAATGCATTAGATCAATTATTTGAAGATGAAGGAAACAAAATGAAGTGTGACATTTATGAAAAGGACAATACCTATCATGTAGAAATGGACTTGCCAGGATTTTCCAAAGATGAAATTACAATAGAATGCAATAAAGGAAATTTAAGCATCACTGCTATTAAAGATGAAAAAGAAGAAGACGAATCAAAGAAATATCTAAGAAAAGAAAGACGTTATGGAAAATATTGTCGTAGCTTCTATCTTGGTGATATCAAAGAGGATGAAATTTCTGCTAAATTTGATAATGGTACACTTCACATTAGCATTCCAAAAGTTGATGCCAACGAATCAAAGAAATTGATTAACATTGATTAATACAAAAAAGCCATCTAACTTGGCTTTTTTCTTTGCTTTTTAATTTGTATCAAGACGATATCCTCTATCGACTGCTTCCCCAATTTCATCTTTAAATACTTCCTGAAATCTTACTAATTCTTTTTTTACAACATCAGGATACACATTTTTTGTATTCATAATTGCTTTTTCAATATCAAAAATATTGACTTCATGACGATTATCATAAATAGCAAACGAAAATGCTTGTTGAACTAAGGTCAAGGTAATATCAGGATACCTAGAACCAATTTCATAAATACGACGATATTCACTAGTTAAATCTGTCAAGAAAGCCATAATTTTTTCTTTGACATAAGGATCACAATTCAAAACAGCACCTGTTTTTTTCTCAATCTTTGGTAAAGTACCAAGACAAATTGCAATTGTTTGCTCCCTTGTTGGTTCTGCTACTTCTACTTTTTGAAACCGTCTAACAAACGCTTTATCACGTAAAATATATCGTTCATACTCTTCTGTTGTTGTAGCACCAATAACTTTAATATCACCACGATCCAAACCAGGTTTAAACATATTCGCAAAATCCAATGCTTCGCCCTTACTGCCCATCAATGTGTGAATTTCATCAATAAATAAAATTAAATTTTGATAAGACTTCAACTCATCTAGTAAAATTTGAATTTTACTTTCACCTGTATCCGGATCAACACCTAATAAAGCAGAAGTATTAATTTTAATGATCTGATAATCTTTTAAAGCATTTGGAATATTTCCTATTTTAATACGATAAGCAAGCCCTTCTACTAAAGCTGTTTTACCAACACCAGGTTTACCTACTAAAATAGCAGATTTTTCAGGTGTCAACAAAATTAAGACCAATTGTTTAATTTCTTCTTCACGCCCAATCGCGGGATTAGTAACAAATTCTCGTTCTGTAAAATTATCACCATAACTTTTTAAAATACTAACTTTACTCTTACGTACAATACCATCATTCATCTTTATTCACCTCTTAAATTATACCATCAAAAAAAAGTGAAAGCAATTACCATTTTACTTGCCAACACCATATTTTCATTTAAGAAGAACTTACTAAATGACTTTCCCCCGTCTTATAATCAATTTTAATTCCATCTTGTATATTGTAAACATAAACATTAAATTGTACACCTTCTCCATTATCTTCTAAGGATAAAGCTTCAATTTGAACACCATTTGCAACAAGATTATCGCCTCTAAAATCAGGTGTTACTCGGTATAAAACATGATTAGATGTCTTTTTCACATACTCTGCTACTTCATTTTCATAAGGTAACATACCAACTGTATTCATAAATCGTGTACATGTAATTAAATTCTTTTTATTTGCATTTTCCCCTGTTAACTGATACCCAATCAAATGACAACGATTATATAAATACTTACCATCTACAATATCATATTTAATTGTATGCCACCCAGAAGGCTTCACCTGCCCAATACTGCCACGTTTTTCTGTTGGCATCGTTTCTAAACCAACCTTAGCAAAAGCAACGCCACATCTACCTAAAGAATCTAATTCATGATAAGACTCAAAAGTTTCTCTTTGTTTATCAGTATCTGAAAAAGATGGTCGATTTTCATCAATCACAACGCTTGCTAAACCAGAATAACTAGGTATATTTTCTAAATCATAAGAAACACTATCACTTTGCTTTGCTTCTACTTGATTATTAGATACAAACTGTAAAATTTCATTAGAAAGCTGTGGTTGAAAATAAAAAACACCACAAATACCTAATAAAACAATAATACTACTAACTTGATAAACCCTTTTCTTCTTTTTCATATTCACTACCCTCATATTCTTCTAAAAAACTTTGATAAACTCCATGCTGCTTATAACCTAAAACACAATCCAAATTCACATTATCCAAACTTTTAAAAATATGATAATCAATCGCTGGATTTGTCTTTTTTAAATTTCGAATTAATTCTTTGATTTCTTTTCTTTTGCTAGTATTTACATCATCTAAAGAACATTCTTCTGTAAAGCGGCAAGCACAGTTAAGAAATGTTAATTCATGATAATCTCGCCAAGCTTTAACAGAGTCTTCTCTTACCAGATATAATGGTCGAATCAATTCTAACCCTTGAAAGTTCTCACTATGTAACTTTGGCATCATCGTTTTAAATTCAGCCCCATAAAACATGGATAAAAGCGTTGTTTCAATCACATCATCCAAGTGATGACCCAAGGCTATTTTATTACAACCTAATTCTTTTGCTTTATTATATAAATAACCTCTTCTCATTCTAGCACATAAATAACACGGACTCTTATCAATTTTTTGAACGATATTAAAAATATCACTTTCAAAAATAGTAATTGGTACTCCCAACTCTTTCGCATTTGCTTCTATCAACTGACGATGATAAGATCGATAACCAGGATCCATCACAACATAACTCGCTTCAAACTTTACTTTACCATGTCGTTGTAATTCCTGTATACATTTAGCCAAAAGAAAAGAATCTTTTCCACCAGAAATACAAACCATAACATGATCATTTTCTTGTATTAGTGCATAATCTCTTACTGCTTTAATAAAATTAGACCAAATATCTTTTCGATACTTTTTAATAATACTTCTTTCAATTTCTTGATATTTTTCCATTTGCTACTCCTAAATGTTGAAATATAATATTTAAATTTTCTATTGGTATTATAGCATATTTTTCTACAAACAAAAAAGACAAGTAATGTAATTTACTTAAGTCTTTTATCTAGCATTTTTTAGCTTTAGAAAAAAGTTTCATTCCCACAATTCATTTTATTATACGACATAAAAAATTAATGAATGCAATAGAAAATTTCACCTCATTTGTAAAAGAAAAATAAACACTATCACTAAAAAATCATTGGTAAATGTATTACACTATACAAATACTACCAATGATTTATTTTATTTATTACCATCTTTTTTGGCAAATAACTTATAGTTACATTATATTGAAAACATTATCAATACCTATTACACCATCATAATAATCATTCATAATTTCAACGCATAATTTCATTTTATCTTTAGCAAGTGTTTTATTATTTTTATAATCTGATACAATTTGTTTAAATAAAATATCATAATAAAATGTTATCGAACCATATTTTGAATAAATAAGAATATCAACTAAGTCATTTATTTTTGTTTTAATTTCTTCTTCTAAATTAGATAATAAATAATCATTTATATTTATGATTTCACCATTAATTTCAGTTTCATCACCTAGTATAGTTGATAATTTCTTTTGTAACGGTAATTTTTCATTTTTTATATCTTCAATAAGATAGTTTTTATATTGCAATGTTTTCTCTACCGTATATTTTGAAATTTCTTTTTGTTTATTACTAGTATTTTTACAAATTAAATCTCCAATAACAAAATCTTTATCTTTCGTTTTATTAAATTCAACAATATTATTATTTTGAACATCAATTAAAACCCAATATTCTGGTTTAACATTCCCATTTAATTCCCATACATTATCATTTTCTTCTGTTAAAACAACACAAATATACAATTTATCATCACAATTTCTTAACATTGGATAAAGTGGTATATACTTATCTAATCCTCTTTTTCTTTTTTCTTCATTTACAATGTCTAAATACTTATCTAAATTTAAACTATTCATAATATCTCTCCTTTATTTTCTTTCTTGCATTATATAAGTAATATTTTATATTAGATTCTTTATTATTTAACTTATTACTTATTTCTTTAATTGAAAGGTCATTAATATAGTATAATTCAAATGCTTTCTTTTCATTTTCAGATAATTCAACTTTATCTAAATTCGTTATTATTTCTTTATATATAATTTTATCTATCATATCAATTTCATATCCATTTTGGAATGTTTCATCAAAAGAGACGTTATTTTTTTCTTTCATATATTTTTTTGCTTTGGTGCACCATATATTATAAGCAATTTTCCATATTAAATTTTCTAACTTTTCAACATTAATATTTTTATTGAGATATTCAAATATCGAAAGAAAAACATTATTAGTTAAATCTTCAGCATCTTCTTTGTTATTTGTCTTCTTGATTGCCCAATTATATATTTTGTAATAATATTCATCATAAATTTTATCCATAATAACTTCCTTTCAATCATATAGTATAAATTTATTAGAATTAGTTAGTTATTTTATTATTATTTTCAAATTTTATTAGTTCCATCTCTTAAGAAATTTATTTCACTTTTTTAACAATTTAACAACAGTATTATTACTATTTCTTTGTATATCATAAATTTGTAAAATTCCTTTTTTGGATTGTGCTTTTACGTCTACATCAAATAATAATTCGTTATCACAAATTTTATTATGTTTTTCTAATAATTTTAACCAATCAGGTGAAATTTTATCTGTTGGCATTTCTAACGAAAAAATATCTTCTATTAATAAAGGGCAATTATGTCTTTTTATAGTGTATTTAAAACTATCATCAATCCATTCCATAAATGAAGTATCTCCTAAAACTGTGCTAATATATGCATGATCGAAATTTAACGCAATAGTATCATGGTTATTGCGAAAATGACCTTCTTTTAATTGCATTAAATCAGATGAAAATATTTCATCTATAATTTCAGAAAATTTTGCTTGATCAATAATTTCAACTGCTGGTATATATTTTCTACTATCTATAGGAGTTTCCATATTGCTATTTTCAAGCTTATATAAACCATTATCTTTTCTATTAGCCACCAAAAATGCACTATATAAAAATTGGCCATACCAATCATATTTTAAATATTGAAATTTTTTTAAAACATCAAAATATTGTTTTTCAACAAATAATTCTATTTTTCTATCACTCAAATCATTTATTTAATCTTCATCTGAAAGTAATCCAGTAAAGTAAAAATTATTATGACTAGATTTAATATTTATACAATCATTTAATTCATCTAACAAATACTTGTACTCCATATATTCTTCTCTTAATGCTAAAAGCATTTCACCATACTTATAATTTTTTTCATTTAAGTATCCTTTCTTATATTAATAAATATATTAATGTAATTTTTATTTGCTATATATTAAAATTTAAACTTTCATTTTCTTCAACCATTTCATACCCAAATTTTCATATTTTTTTCTTCTCAAAAAACTTAGATTGATAATATACAACTTTAATTCTACTATCACTAATTTTAGTACTATCTCTTTTTAATGCAAAAATTCTTTTTCAGGAATAACAACTGTTAAATTATGGTAATAAAATGCACTATCCATAGTAAATATTGCATTAGGATATTTTTCCGATATTATTTCCAAATAAGTTCTTTATATAGTAATATCATTTTAATTGCCTTAATTTCAAGGTATTTTACCACAAAAGTCAATCGACTGTGGTATTTTAATAAATTTAAAACAAACAAAATGGACCTCTTTTGATGTCCTTCAGAGGGCAACCTAAAATCACATACTCCTAGATTAAAAAATTAAGACACCCATATTTTTCAATAAAAATTAAATACTTCAATTTATTAAAGGTTAACTAAATTTATCTAAAAACTACAATTTTGGTAGTTGAGTGGATAGTTAGAAGTTATTTTAAATATTCTATATGAATGGCATAAACACCATTACTTTTTATCGCATCTTTATATCCATTTATGCTGTTAATTGATTTTATTCCTTCATCATAACTGTCAGTTGATGATAATGTATATTTAGTTCCTTCTAACATCAATAGTTTTTCTATTGATTCATACCAATTTATTTCCTTAACTATACACTTTATTTTTTCTTTATCGTAAGAAATGAAGTTTATATAATCGTTTGGTTTTATAACGGAATAATCAAAATGCCCATTTCCATTTTTAGTGGCACGTATTTCAATTCTTTTCAGATTATTTTTTATTGCGTTAAATGCACGATTATTAATATCAAAAGTATATTCCATTAAATCAATCTCCTTACTTTTGAATTATTTAAGTACTTTGTTAATTTTGGATATCTTTCATCATAAGCATACCCTTGTGGTGGCACAAAATTATATTCATCCCTTAACCTTGATAAATTTATCGGTTCCTCTAAAATATCAACGTGTTTTATTTCATACGCATATTTTGATTTCTTTAAGCCATTATTAAAATCTAAATTTCCATAGCCCTCTTTTAATATTTTATTTGGATACTCTATAACATTACCTAATTCTATTATATATTTTAGAGCACAAGTAGGAACGGTTTCATAAACATATAAAATATCTATTTCTTGTTTAGGGTAATATTTTCTAAATTCATAATTTTTTTCGCCAGTTTCAATCTTTTTTGTAAACTCTGGTTTTATGCTCAGGTAAATTCCTTTTTTCATATTCTTCAAACTCCTTTTTAAAATAATAAATAGAATAGTTTCTAAATAATAAATATGGATTGGTTATCCAATTGTTAGTTATTTTATGTATGACATCAAGTGCATGTATTCCCTTTTCATTTTTTAAGAATTCATAATTAATCAAATAAGATGGTAAGTCACTATATGCACCTTGTTTTACATATAATGATTTTGATAATTTAGCTCCTGACCAGTCTAAAACAAGCGGTGTATATAAAATTGCTGGTAATTTATTCACAGGATAACCTAAAATTGCAGATGGTTTATACAATAATTCTTCTTGATAAAAACCTGCATAATCACTTCCTGTTATTCTCATTATTTGATAATTTTGTGTTAAATCTTCATTGTGCATTCCATAAGCTATGGCCCTTACTAAATTTCTAACTGGAGTATTATATTCCAATCTATCACTTTCATCTTTTATATCAGTTACAAATTCTCCATGTTCTGGACAATATGAATATATCTTATCACCATCGAATTTAGTTAATTTGCTATTTTTATCTGCTAATCCACAGCTTGGACAGGCAACCCTTATTCTTAAGTTACCATGCTTAGGATCTAATATTGGAGCAATCAATTCCTTATTATCAATTATTTGCCTTACAATGGGATAAATGTATTTTTGCTTATTGAAGTTACTTTGAAATCTAATCATATAATCAATGTTATCACTTTGTTTAAAAAATTCCAAGATTTCTAAATAATCATCAAAATTATTATTAATTTTTCCAGTGCTTTTTAAACTTTTTTGATATTTAATGCCGTTTATTTCAACTGTTTCACTAGGTGCTGTATCAACAACTTCAAATAAGACAGAAATATCTAAATCTGGTTTTATTTCTTTCATCTTTTTTGCTAATGAAAAAGCTGTTGAAAATACAATTAAAGTTCCAAAATGAGGTGAACTGTTAGGTTGTGCCCCAATACTAATAACTATTTTATTTTTATTAAATTTATTTAATAAAAAATTAGCTATATCCTTTTCAAAAACATAAGATCCTCCACCTAAAGGATTATAAACATTATCATCACATTCTATTATCATTACAAAACCTCCAACAAACTTATTTTATTATATCATAAGTTCTTAAACTTGGTTCATTTTTCCATATTTTGTATAAATTCACTGTCATTAACTACCCATAAAAAATATTATTTTTTAAACTTATTTAAACAATTTTAAACATTTATAAATTTCATCATTCATATTTAAATCACTATAACAAAAATGGACCTCTTTTGAGGTCCTTCAGGGGGAAATATTATTATCAGTTCGTAATAATTTAATAATTAGTAAAAGTCTTATAAAATAAGTCTTTTTCTTTTATCACAGTTTATAAAAATAACTTTATTTTCGATATTTAATATCTAGTTTTGGTATCTAGAAAATTTATAAACTGAAGTTTTTAAGATTCTCGTTCTACAAATATTTATCTAAAAGTTTTTC
>CAKPAK010000001.1 GCA_934132915.1 uncultured Bacilli bacterium | reverse complement strand
GTGTAAATGGTAATCTATCCATGATATTTGGAACCACTATAGGTTCCTTTTTGTTATACCTATAATAACATACTACTACTTCTAAATTTCAAAGAACTATTTCTTGTTTTGTTAATTATTAAATATTTACAGACTCTTAGAATAATCATTATCCCCATAATGGCATAAATTCCATAGGTTGTTTTTATTTCTTTTTAATTCTGTTGTTAAAAAATTAATGTCCTTATTTTCTCTTTTGTAATCTTTATCTAGTAAGTTTCCAGTAAAGAAGACAATATTTGGTTTATTTTTATTGATTTCATTTATTCGTTCTTTAATTCTTCTTTTATTTCTATAGATTTATTATTATTTTTTTCATCCAGTAAATAAAGATTAGTTTTTTCATCTTGTAAGAGTTGGTAAGTAAGAGAATGATTAAAGTTTCTTTCCACTTCATCATGGGCTTTATAGGTAATTAGATCAATTATTCTTACTCTTAAATTTTTTATCATTTTACTATAATAATTATTTTTCTTGTTCATCTTTTATTTTCGCCTTTTTTGATATTATATTAGAAATAGATATGAATATCAAAAAGTTTTCTTGATATAAATATTTAGTTAATAATATGTTGGTTATCTACTAGTGAAGAAAATTGATTTTTCTCTGTTTTTTTGTTATCCTTAAGATAATAATGGACTAGGAGTGATAGGATGCGAATATTAAAAAAACATAAGAATTATAAAATATTGATTGGTTTAGTGGTTGGAATATTATTATCAGTAACAGGGGTATATGCAGCGACTCAATATGCTTCTGAAAATGTATATTATAATAATAGGAATAGTACTTTATCTAGTGCTGATGTGCAAGGAGCAATTGATGAACTTTCAGATAAATATAAAAAGATATATGGAGATGGTACTAGTTGCCCTAGTGGTTATGTTTGTTTACAAAAGAAAAATACTCTTGCTTTAGGAGACTATGTTAAGATGACACCGACCAAGTCTAGTTATACAACGGATACTTCTAAAACAGGATATACGAGCACGCAAACAATTAATCCACAAGAATTAAATTTATGGCGGGTGATTAAATTAAATAATGATGGAACAGTAGAGATGATTAGTGAGCATGTCTCTAGTACAGCCATTTATTTTAAAGGACAAATAGGGTATCAAAACCTAGTTGGATACTTAAATGTTCTTGCTAGTCAGTATGAAAATAGTACTTATACTAAAGGTTCTCGATATTTTGGATATAATGGGCAAACGGAATATATTACCGATACTTCCAAATTTACAAATCCAGCACCATGGACAAGTTCAACTGGAAGTAGTACTGTTGAGAGTCAAGGTGGAGGAGATACTTTATACACTACAGATTATAATTTAATCAATACGGTTTTAGGGACAAGAGCAGCCGTTAAACCAGGGGGTAGTAGTGCTTCTTATTGGATAGCATCACGCTATTATACCTATTCTTCATCCACTAGCTATTATTGGACTGGCCGCTACGTGGGCCTTTCGGGGTCGTCTAGCAATAACTACCTGTATTACTATAACAGTTCGAGTTTCATTACGAACCTCAGCCGCTATTCCCTTCGCCCAATAGTGGTTCTGAAATCTGGGCTCAAGTATTATGGAGTAGGGACAGAGGACTATCCTATGGAAATTAGTACAAGTTAGGTAGTGGAGTGGTAGAGAGGACAGCCTAAGGGTGTCCCCTCTAGGCAATTAAAATTTGGAAAGAAGGTAAAAAAATATGGCGGTAATGAATATGGTAAATAATTTGAAAGAATTGTTTCCTGATTATGTTCTATTGATAAAAATTGGAACTTTTTATGAATGCTATAATGATGATGCAAATATGATATCTTATTTGTTTGGGTATAAAATAAAGACTTTATCAACACGTGATAAAGTATGTGGTTTCCCAACAGTTTCTTATCATAAGGTAATTTCTAACTTAGAAAATAGATGTATTAACTATATTTCTATTGATAAGGCACATAATTGGGAAGAGGTGGATAAGGTAATTTATAAAAGAAAAAATCATTATCAAGAAACAAAAGAAAAGGCTAATCATTATATTGATAAGATAAATAGAATTGATAGAATAAAAAACTATCTTTTAAAGAATGATGATAAGATTCTTGAAGTAGAGAAAATGTTATATGAAAGATAAATTTTATATTACAGAATTAATTAAGAGATTAATTGATAGTTTTGATCAATATTTAACGAATTTTCCTCATAAAGAGATTGAAATTAAAAGAGAGATAATGTCTACTTCTTATCAAATGTTAAAGATTGCTTATGAAGCAAATACAACATTTGATTTAGAAAAAAGAATAGATATTCAAGATAAGATTATTTCTTATATTAAGTATTTGGATTATTTGGTAAATGTTTGTTATCAAAAACAAATTATTAATTCAAAGAGATATTTAAAGTTTGGTGAAAATTTAGATTATTTGTTAAAGTATGTAATTGGATGGCGAAAGTCATCTAGGGCTTAGTTGTTTTGGTAGGGAAGGCTATTATAACTATTCTTCATCCACTAACTATAATTGGAATGGCCGCAGCGTGAACACTTCGGGGTCTTTGAACAACAACAACCTGTATAACTATAATAGCTCGAGTTTCAATACGAACAACAACAGCAATTCCCTTCGCCCAGTAACTTCTTCAAACTGTGGTAATGTAAGTATTTCTTATATTAGAGATAATGAAGAAATAGACTAAGTCCAATAGATTTATTCTATAAACTAAGATTAGAAATATATCTGTTAGTAATTTAGATGAAAGGGGATATATGAAAAGGAAGAGTAATTTATATCAAAATATATACCAATTGGAAAATATAGAAAAGTGTTTTAATGAGATATGTAAAAATACGAAGAACAAAAATAAGGTAAATCAATTTAAAAACTTTAAAGCTATATTCATTAGTAGAGTGTACCGTGATTTGAAAAATAAAACTTATGAAGTTGGAAAATTTAATGTTTTTTATATTTATGATCCTAAGAAAAGAAGAATTGTTAGTCAAAATATGTATGACAAGTTAGTGAATCATTTGGTGAGTCGATATATTTTATATGAGTCTCTTCTTCCTTGTTTAATTGATGCAAATTGTGCTTCTAGGCCAAAGAAAGGGACATCTTATGCCTTAAATTTATATTATCAGTATCGTAATATGATGGAGAGAAAATATCAAAGTTATTATATTTTAAAATGTGATATTAACTCTTATTATGCTGGTATTAATATTGAAATATTAAAACGTAAATTAAAAAGAAAAATAAAAGATAAAGATGCTTTGTTAATCATTAATAAAATATTAGATAGTGATACTACACTTAGTATAGGATTTATGAGTAGTCAAATATTAGGAATATTTTATTTAAATGATTTAGATCATTATATTAAAGAAGAGTTAAAGATAAAATATTATGTAAGATATCAAGATGATTTTATTTCATCAAGATAAACAATATTTAAAGTATTGTTTAGATAAGATAAAAGAATTTTTAAGAAAAGAAAGATTAGAGTTAAATAATAAAACTAGAATTTATAAAAATACAAATAATATTATTTTTCTAGGAAGAGATAAAGATAATAGAAATTCTAAATATAGAGACAAGAGAAGAAAATTAAAATATAAAAAGTATTTATATGAAATTGGAAAGATAAAATTAAATAGTTATTTAGCAAGTTATATTAATTATAAAAATCTAAATAAAGGAATGATTAGAAATGAAGAAAAGTTATAATTATAAGATTATATTAGGTTTAGTGATAGGAATTATTCTATCAGCAGGTGGAGTATATGCGGCTACTACCTATATTGGAAATGGGGTAGATTTAACTTATGATAATAGTAAAAGTGGTCTTAGTTCAACTAATGTTCAAGATGCTTTGAATGAATTATATGCTAAGTCATGTCCAGATGGATATGTCTGTTTAAAGAAGAAAAATACTCTTGCTTTAGGAGATTATGTTTCTATGACACCTACAAAATCAAGCTATACAACGGATACTTCTAAAACAGGATATACGAGTACGCAAACAATTAATCCACAAGAATTAAGTTTATGGCGTGTAATCAAATTAAATGATGATGGAACAGTAGAGATGATTAGTGAGTATGTCTCTAGTGTAGCGGTTTATTTTAAAGGACAAACAGGGTATCAAAATTTAGTCGGATATTTAAATGTTCTTGCTAGTCAATATGAGAATAGTACCTACACAAAAGGTTCTCGATATTTTGGATATAATGGGCAAACGGAATATATTACCGATACTTCCAAATTTACAAATCCAGCACCATGGACAAGTTCAACTGGAAGTAGTACTGTTGAGAGTCAAGGTGGAGGAGATACTTTATACACTACAGATTATAATTTAATCAATACGGTTTTAGGGACAAAAGTAGCCGCTAAACCAGGGGGTAGTAGTGCTTCTTATTGGATAGCATCACGCTATTATTACTATTCTTCATCCACTCACTATAATTGGTATGGCCGCAGCGTGGACTCTTCGGGGTTTTTGTACATCAACTACATGTATTACTATAATAGCTCGAGTTTCAATGCGAGCAGCTTCAGCTCTTCCCTTCGCCCAATAGTGGTTCTGAAGTCTGGGCTCCAATATGAGGGAGTAGGTACAGAGGACTATCCGATGGAGATAAAGTAAAGTAGGAAGTGGAGGATATCTCAAGAACGGCCTAAGGTCGTTCCTGAGATGGGCTTTGGTGAAGCAGATAATAAAGGCATATTAAATACAGTGAAAATTCTTAGAATATCTCATATATTTTATTATGAATGAAGAGAGATTAAAAAAATTAGAAATAGAAGAGTAATTTGGTTAGTATTAATCATTATTATTCTTTTTTTATGGCTAATATTTTTGAAAGAGATTATTTAATTTATCAGAATGAGGAGAGTAAGAGAAGGTATCGATAGTTAATGATTATAATATTTTCTCTTGCTTTAATTGCTTATTCTTATTATTTTATTGATAGTATAAAAGATTTACAAAAAAGAAGATTTAATGATAGTAAAAGAAGAGGAAAGCAGTATATTTATCTTTTGTTAGTCGTTTATTTTTGAATATTGCTTATGAACTTTTTTCAACAACAAACTTATCATTTTCATGTCTTTGATACCAAAAAGTAATTTGATTGTTTTCTATTTTTATTTGTTGGTAAATCTGTTTATTTGTGGTATGATATAGATAATTCTTGAAAGTATTGTATGGTGTAGTAGGAGTCTTATCTGATTCCATGAAAGAATTCTAAAAGTTTAATTAAAAAATTTTAGTATTCAATATAGAAGGACGTGATGTATATGTTAGAGAGTTTAATAAATTATCATAACTTAAAAAGAGTTCATGATGTGATTTTATCCACTTTTCTTTGGGAAAAACAAGGTAGTGAGAAAAAGTTTTCTAAAGAGGAGAGTGGTTTCTTATATGAAATCGATGAAGAAATATTAAGATTTGGTGCTTGGAGTGGGGAGCAAATTGAATCTTTAACAGAGAGACAAAAGTTTAAGAAAAAAATGGGGGATGCTTTGGGGGTTGCTTGGGATAAAATTGGGGTTTGTATGGATGATTTTCGTGATTATGCGCCTATTTATTTTTTTGGAGATATTACTTTGTTTGGGGAAGAGGTGCCGGATTCTTTTTCTCAATTACGGGTTATTTTTGGCAATTTTTGTGCGAATGACTTAGTACAGGCTAAAGGACTTTCCCATTTGGAGAGAGTTTATGGAAATGTTTCTTTAAGATTTTTACAAGATGCTTCTTATTTATCACGATTACAAGTGATAGGTGGTGATGTTTTTCTGTCTGATTTGGAATCATCTAAAGGGTTAGAGTGTTTGCGTTTTTTAGGGGGAAATTTTTATTCTGATCTAAAAGAAACTTTATCTTTGGGACAGTTGATGGGGATTGGAGGCAATTTATTTTTGAATGAGTTGGTGTCATCAAAAGGATTAGAGAATTTGGTTCTCATTGGTGGGTCAGCGCATTTTCGTTCTTTAGAGGATGCTAGTGGGCTTGTTCGTTTGTCTTTAATTGGTCGATCGGCTTATTTTTCTAGTTTGATTGATGCTAGTGGATTAGAACATTTAGAAAGGGTAGGAGGAGATGCTTTTATTCCTTGTATGTCCTCAGGAGTTGGATTGAGTTCTCTTGTGTGTGTTGGAGGAGATGTTGATTTTGCTCAATTAGAAAGTGTTCGCGGTTTTCATTTTGATTTCCTTCCTTATTTGCAAGAACATCTTCGTCATCATTCTTTTTCTTGTTGGTATTGGAAGAAGTACTTGACTTTAGAAAAAAAGATTGTTCGGGGAAGAAGAAAAAAGTAAAATACTTCTATTGACTTTTATTTCTATTTTTTTTATAATTAGTTTAATTTGTTAAAGCAAGTGAAAGAGACGTTATTTAAAGGGTTTATTTAAAAGAGAGTCTATTTGTGGTGAGAGATAGATAATAAACATTAAATAAGAATCACTCTGGAATGTGAACTTTTGAATTGAGTAGAAAGTGTCCGGGTTAGATCCCGTTATGTGAATGAAGTGCACAAAAATTTTGTGAATTAAGGTGGTACCGCGTGTTATCTCGTCCTTAAATTTAGAAGTTTTTGTGTTTTTATTTTGGAAAGAAGGATGATTGAAATGTATGAGAGCTTAGATAAAAGAGTGGTTAAGGAAGTTGAAAAAAGTATATTAGATACTTGGAAAAAAGAAGATATTTTAAATGAAACCATCAAAAACAGGGAAGGGGGAAAAGATTTTGTTTTTTATGATGGGCCAATTTATGCGAATGCTAAACCTGGTATTCATCATGTTTTTGCCAAAACTATTAAAGATTCTTTTTGTAAGTATAAGGTAATGAATGGATATAGAGTATTAAGAAAGATTGGTCTTGATACGCATGGGCTTCCGATTGAAGTTAATGTAGAGAAAAAGTTAGGATTTTCTGGTAAAGCGGATATTGAGAAATTTGGTGTTGATGCTTTTTGTCGGGAATGTAATAAGGCAACTGCGACAAATATTAATGAGGTTAATCATATTACCGATATGATGGGGCAATTTATTGATTGCGAGCATCCTTATATTACTTGTTCTAATGATTATATTGAGTCAGAATGGTGGATTATTAAGCAAATGGATGAGAAGGGGCTTTTATATCACGGAAATAAGGTATTATGGTATTGTCCTAGATGTGGTACAGAATTATCTCAATTTGAAGTATCACAAGGGTATACTAAAACTAGTGTTAATACGGTTATCGTTCCTTTAAAGCGAGTAGATGCTGATGAATATTTCTTAGCTTGGACAACAACCCCTTGGACTTTGATGGCAAATGTTGCGATTTGTGTTAATCCTGATATGACTTATATTAAAGCAAGTTCTAAGGGGTATCGATTTATTGTCGCAGAAAGTCTTGCTGACCGTGTTCTTGGAGAAGATTATGAAGTAATTGATACTTTTAAAGGGAGTGACTTGGTTGGAATAAAATATGAACAATTAATGCCTTTTGTTCATGTTGAAGGAAAATGTCATGAAGTCATTGCGGATCATTATGTAACGGATAGTGATGGTACGGGTATTGTTCATATTGCTCCTGCGTTTGGTGCTGATGATAACCGTGTTTGTTCTCAAAATGGGATTGGTTTTGTTAATCCTGTTGGACTTGATGGCAGGTATACGATTGGTCCATGGGAGGGTCGACTTGTTACGGATCCTGAACTTGAGATTGATATTATTAAATGGTTAAAGGAAAATGATAAGTTATTTAAGAAAATTAAAATAGAACATGATTATCCACATTGTTGGCGTTGTAAGAGTCCTTTAATTAGTTATCCTAAACCTGCTTGGTATATTAAAACTACTGAGTATAAAGATAAAATTATTGAGGCAAATAAAAAAATTCATTGGTATCCCGCTTATGTTGGAGAAAAACGTTTTGGAAATTGGCTTGAGAATATAGTTGATTGGGGAATTTCTAGAAATCGTTATTGGGGTTGTCCACTTCCGGTTTGGGAATGTTCTTGTGGGAAGAGAAAGGTTATTGGCTCTCTAGATGAATTGCAAGAAAATGTTGTTGAAGATGTTAATGTCAGAGAGATGGAATTGCATCGTCCTTATGTCGATCAAATTCATTTAAAATGTTCTTGTGGTAAAGAAATGACTCGTGTTAAAGATGTTTTGGATGTTTGGTTTGATTCTGGTTCAATGCCTTATGCTCAATTCCATTATCCTTTTGAAAATCAAGAATTATTTAAAAGTCAATTTCCTGCTGATTTTATTGCGGAGGGGCTTGATCAAACAAGAGGTTGGTTCTATGTTTTACTTGTTATTTCTACGATTATTTCGGGAGAAAGTTCATTTAAGAATGTTGTTGTTAATGATATGATGTTGGATGAATTTGGTAAAAAGATGAGTAAGTCTGTTGGTAATATTGTGGATCCTGTAGAGATGATGGAGAAGTATGGAGCAGATAATATTAGGTGGTATATGCTATACACATCTCCTGTTTGGACGCCTTTAAAGTTTTCTGAAGCTGGAGTAAGAGAAGTTCATAGTAAGTTCTTTAATCCATTTAAGAATACTTATACATTCTTTCAAACGTATGCAAATATTGATCAGATTAATATTGAAGATTGTAAGGTTAAGTATGAAGATAGAGAAGAGATTGATAAGTGGCTTTTAAGTAAATATAATCATCTAATTAAAAAGGTAAGAGAATTTTATGAGGCATATGATTTAAATTTGGTTGTTAGAGAGATTACTAATTTTGTATCTGAAGACTTATCTAATTGGTATATTAGAAGAAATCGAAATCGTTTTTGGGGAAGTGATATGAATACTAGTAAAAGAAGTGTTTATATGACTACTTATGAAGTAATGGAAGGCTTATGTCGTTTATGTGCACCAGTTATTCCTTATTTAACAGAAGAAATTTATACAAAATTAACAAAGAAAAAATCCGTTCATTTAGCCGATTTTCCGGTTTGCTCTAGAGAATTGATTAATGAAGAGTTAGAATATAAAATGGATTTGGTTAGAGATTTAATTACGATGGGAAGAAATATAAGAGAGGAATCTAAAATAAAAGTTAGACAGCCAATTAAAAGTGTTATGTTAGAGTCTTCTCTTAAAGAAAAACTTTCTGGACTTGAATTATTAATTAAAGAAGAATTGAATGTTAAGGAAGTATTATATGTTGATGATGTTAATTTATATATGAATATTACTTATAAACCTAATTTTAGGGTAGCTGGTAAAGTATTTGGTAAAGATATGAAAGCCTTTAGTGAGTATTTAACTACTATTACTAAAGAAGATTTAGAGAAGTTAGCGCATGGAAACTTAACTATTTCACTAAATGGAACTGAATATCAGGTAACTGAAGAATTGATTGAGAAAAGAATTGAATCTAGGGAAGGATTTAATGTTTGTGTAAATGGGCAATTGATTGTTATTCTTGATTTAGAATTAACGGATGATTTGATTAATGAAGGTCTTGCTAGAGAGACGATTTCTAAGGTTCAGAATTTAAGAAAGAGTATGGACTTTGATATTGCTGATCGAATTTGTATTTATTATTCTTCTGATGACTTATATTGTAATAAAATTAAGGATTATGTAGAGTTTATTTGTGAGGAAACACTTGCTGTATCAATGGAGAGAGTAAGTGATATTCAGGAAGTTCCTGAGAAAATTAATGAATTTGAAGTTGGATTGAAATTAGAGAAAGTTCATGAATAGGGACAAATAGGATTTGTTTCTATTCTTTTTTTGTTTAGTAATTTGGTGTGATAAAAAATTTGTGAATATGGCTTTATTTTTTTTTGAAATTATGGTACTCTTATATTAGAATAGACGGATGTTAAGGAGGATGAAGATGGATTCGAGGAAGAGATTGATTATTACTAGTGTAATATCTATTGTTTTAGTATCTATATTAATGATCGGTAGTACGTATTCTATTTTTAATTCTTCTGATATGGATGAGGAGAAGAATGTTTATCATACTGGTAGTTTAATGGTTACTGTTGTTGATTCTGGAAATGTTGCTATTAGTGATTCGACACCTCTTTCTAAGCAAAATGGTGTTTTGATTACTCCTTATCGAATTACTGTAAAAAATGAGGGGACAGTTCCTTATAAATTTAATGTTATTTTAGATCCAACGACGGCAACTGATGAAATTAATCATCAGTATATTATGACAAAAGTGGGGGATTTGGAACCGAAGCGATTAGATACTTGTACAAATAATGCAATTAAAGAAGATGTTATTTTATTAGCGGGTGCTAGTGTTGATATTGATGTTCGTGTGTGGATTTCTGATGCGGTACAAAATACAGAAATGAATAAGAGTTTTAGTGGAAAGTTGAAAATTGATGGAGTTGGTGTTTATTACACGAATGAAGAGGTAGATAATAGTGTTTTAACTTCTAGTACGGTATTAGCTAGTTCTGTTTCGTATGATAATTCTACTACGGGTGTGGATTGTTCTAATGTACAGTGTATGATTGATAAATTGGATGAGATGGTTGAGGGACGTTAGTGTTTAAGAAAGTATTTTTTGTGGGAGAAATTTAAGAATGAGAAAATTTCTCCTGTTTTTTTTGAGGAAAAGAATTGAATTTTCGTATTTTAGCGAGAAGAATTATTGACTATGAAGAAGGAATTTGCTATGATTTTAGTAAAGTGAATGGTATTCATTTGTTTAAATATGGTAGATGAGGTGGAATAATGGAACAAGATATTGTGAAGATATTATCAAATCAGGATAGGCCTTCGATGAGTGCAATTGAAATTAATGATTTACTTGGGTATAAGTCTATTGATGATTATAAGAAATTGCTTTTAAAATTAGAAGAGATGGAAAGAAATGGGATTTTGTATTATAGTGAGAAGAAGAAGCGATATTTGCTTTTAGAAAATAGTCATTTGTTGATGGGAAAATTGTTGATGAATCCGAAGGGGTTTGGTTTTGTTGTTTTGGGTGCAGGAAAAAAGGATGTTTATATTCATCATGATAATTTGGGGGATGCAAGGAATTTAGATGTTGTTTTGTTGGAACTTATTGGGGATAAGACAGAGGGACGTATTGTTAAGGTTGTTCGAAGAAATTTAGAGTCTTTTGTTGGTACGGTTTATTTTCGGGATGGAAAATGTATGGTTCATCCAGATAAAAAGAATATGATGGATATTGAAATTGTTCGTGAGTGTCAAAAGGGGCTTGTTGATGGACATAAGGTTGTTGTGGAACCTGTTGATGGGGATAAGTATTTAGGGACTGTTCTTCATGTGATTGGGCATAAGAACGATGTTGGGGTAGATATTTTGTCTTTTGTTTATGAGAATAATTTTAAACCTCAATTTCCAGAAGAAGTATTGGAAGAGATTCAGGATCTTCCTGATGATATTTCGCGAGAGAATTTAGAGGGTAGGTTGGATTTGAGGGGGCGTACTATTTTTACTATTGATGGAGATGATACTAAGGATATTGATGATGCGATTAGTATTTTGGCGAATGATGATGGTACGTTTGAACTTGGGGTTCATATAGCGGATGTTACGCATTATGTGAAGCCTGGAACTTTATTGGATAATGAGGCTTATGAGAGAGGAACTAGTGTTTATTTGGTTGATCGGGTTATTCCTATGCTTCCACATCGTTTGTCTAATGGAATTTGTTCTTTAAATCCTAATGTTGATCGATTAGCGATGTCTTGTATTATGAAGATTGATCATAAAGGAAATGTGATTTCTCATTGGATTGGGGAATCGGTGATTCGTAGTCGGATTCAAATGACTTATCATAAGGTTAATGATATTTTGGATCATGATGTTGTTGCGGATGGTTATCAAGATTTTGTTGGGGATTTAAAGATTATGCGTCATGTTTCTGATCTTTTGCGTCAGAAGATGGTTAAGCGGGGATATATTGAATTTCATAGTAGCGAAGCAAAAATTTTGGTGGATGAAAATTGTAAGCCTGTAGATATTGTTTTGCGGTGTGAGGGTACTGGCGAGAATATGATTGAAAACTTTATGGTTGCAGCGAATGAGACGGTGGCTAGTTCTATTTTCTATCAACAGTTGCCTGGAATTTATCGGGTACATGCGAAACCAGATGATAAAAGACTTAATAGTTTCTTTAATTTCATTGCATCGCGTGGGTATCGTGTCGTTGGAAAAAAGAAAAATTTTACGGCGAGGGACTTACAAAGTATTTTAAGTCAACTTGCGGATAAACCGGATGCAAAGATTTTGAATGATTTAGCGATTCGTAGTCAGGCTAAGGCGGAATATTCTGAGGTTAATATTGGGCACTTTGGGTTAGGGAGTAAATGTTATTCTCATTTTACTTCACCAATTAGAAGGTATCCTGATGTTATTTTACATCGATTAGTGAAAGATTATTCTAAGCGTTATTCGCAAGAAGTGATTGCTTACTGGGAAAAGAATTTACCGGTTATGGCCGAGCATTGTTCTGTAAAGGAGCAAGATGCTGTTCGATGTGAGAGAGATGTTGATGACATGAAGAAAGCGGAATATATGGAGAGTCATATTGGAGAGGAATTTACGGGAATTATTTCTGGTGTGCAAGAATTTGGTGTTTTTGTGGAGCTTCCTAATACGGTTGAGGGTTTGGTTAAAATAGAGGATATGCCTCGAGGGGGGTATCGTTATATTGAAGATGCAATGGCTTTAGTTAATACAAAGACGAAAGAGAGATATGGTTTTGGGGATGAAGTGGTTGTGGTTGTGATGAAGGCTAATCATGAAAATGCTATGGTAGATTTTAAACTTTTGCGTAAGTCACTTGTGAATGTTCAGGAGAATGGTCAGAATAAAAAATATGTGAAAAAGAAGTCGTGATGAGATGAGAAAAAAAGGGAAGAGAAAATTAAAATTAGGGAATGTTTTTATTGCGGTTAGTTTGATTGTTTTGTTTTTGTTGGTGGGGGTGTATTTTGTTTCTAAAAATACTTCTAGAGATTCTTCTTTAAGTAAAGATAAGGATAAGGATCTAGATAAGAGTGATATTGTAGAGAAAGAGGAGGAGTATTCTCTTTCGATGGTGATGGTTGGAGATAATTTGATTCATTCTAGTATTTATAAAGATGCTAGTGATGGTCAAGGGGGATATGATTTTAGGAAGATGTATTCTTTGATTAAACCGATTGTTTCTAATTATGATGTTGCTTACTATAATCAAGAGACGATTCTTGGGGGAAAAGAGCTTGGAGTTAATGATTATCCGACATTTAATAGTCCACAAGAAGTTGGGGATGCGATGGTGGATGCTGGTTTTAATTTGGTTTCTTTGGCGACGAATCATACGATGGATTCTGGAAAGAAAGCGGTTTTAGCGTCTCGAAGTTATTGGGATCGTCAGGATAGTGTTCTTGCGGTTGGTTCTTATGCTAGTGATGAAGAGAGAAATAAGGTACAGATTAGAGAGAAAAATCATATTACTTATACTTTGCTTAATTATACTTATGGAACAAATGGGATGAGTGTTCCTAAGGGGGATGAATATTTGGTGAATGTTTGGCCGACGGATTTAGAAATTAATGATGTTTCAAAGGATACGGCTTATCAGGAGTATAAAGCGCAGGTAAAGAAGGATGTTGAAGCTGTTCGTTCGCAGGTTGATGTGTTGATGGTTGCGATGCACTGGGGAGTGGAATATACGGATGAGCCTACTTTGTATGAGAAGGATATGGCTGAGTATTTATCTAGTCTAGGTGTAGATATTGTGATTGGAACGCATCCGCATGTGATACAGCCTGTTGCTTGGGTAAATCATACTTTGGTATTTTACTCTTTAGGAAATTTTATTTCGGCTCAGTATCAAAATGATGATTATAATAAGATGGTTGGCTTGATGAGTAGTTTAAAGATTGAAAAAAAGGTTCGGGGAGAAAAGTCTAGTATAACCATTAAAGATGTGCGTAATGATTTGGTTTATACTTATTATCGAAATTGGCGTAATTTTAAGGTTGTTCCTTTTTCGAGTCCGGAAATTTTAGATTATTTAAAAGATTATCAGAGGGTTCATGCGAAGTATGCTTCGGTGGTAAAAAAATATGATGCTAGTATGGTCGTTGATCCATGTTATGGAGGAGAATGATGAAAAGAAGAAAGGGAAAAAATAAAGGGCAATATTTTGTTTTGATTCTTCTTTTCTTTTTTTCTTTTTTTACTTTAATGGTAAGTGTTACTGTTCGGTATTTTCTTTCTTTGAATCGGGATGAGGGAGAGATTCGTGAAAATACTGATCGCGTTGAAGAGGGAAGAATCGAGAAATTATCTTTGGTGATGGTTGGGGATAATTTAATTCATGACAAAATTTATCGTTATGCTAAGACTGAGGATGGTTATGATTTTCGACCAATTTTATCTAAAATTAAGCCTATTGTGTCTGCTTATGATGTTGCTTATTATAATCAAGAGACGATTCTTGGGGGGAGTGCTTTGGGGGTGTCTAGTTATCCTTCGTTTAATAGTCCACAAGAAGTTGGGGATGCGATGGTGGATGCTGGTTTTAATTTGGTTTCTTTGGCGACGAATCATACGTTGGATAGAGGAATAAAGGCTGTTTTAGCGTCGCGGACTTATTGGGATAGTCAGGATAGTGTTCTTGCGGTTGGTTCATATGCTAGTTGGGCAGATAGAGATAAAGTTGTGGTAAAAGAGAAAAATGGAATTACTTATACTTTGCTTAATTATACTTATGGGACGAATGGAATTCGTATTCCTGAGGGGTCTGAATATTTAGTGAATGTTTGGCCTGTTCTTGGGAGTGATCCTAGTACGGATAGTCAGTATCAGGCTTATAAAGAGCAAGTGAAGAAAGATGTTGATGCGGTTCGTGGGCAAGTTGATTTATTGATGGTAGCGATGCATTGGGGAGTAGAATATCAGTATGTACCTTCTCTTTATCAAAAGGATATGGCTGAGTATTTGGCTAGTTTGGGGGTCGATATTGTAATTGGGACACATCCACATGTTGTGGAACCAATTACTTGGATTAATCAGACTTTGGTTATTTATTCTTTGGGAAATTTTCTTTCTGCGCATGAAGTTGTTGATATGGGAAATCGGGTTGGTTTAATGAGTATGGTAGAGGTTTGGAAACAGGGGGGAAAAATTGAATTGAAAAATTTAAAAAATGAGCTTCTTTATACTTATTATACGGCAAATTATCAAGACTTTTTGGTGATTCCTTTCTCGATGATGGAAGATAGGTATTTACAAGATTATCAAGAGGTGTATAATAAATATAGGGATATTGTCCAAGGGGGAAATACAGATATTGTGGTTGTTGAATAGAAGGGAGTGGAAATGTGATGAAAGAAAGAACGGAAATAGAGATTCCTAATTTTGTGATGGATCAAACCAATGGGATTATTCGCAGTAGTAGGCAGAAAAAAATAAAGCAGGAGGAGAAGCAAAAAAATTATGTATCGAATGAGGAAATTCGTCGAGCAACTTTACAAAAACCTAAGAAAAAGCAAGTTTTATCGGCTAAACTAAAACGATGGATTATTATCATTACTCTTGCCGCAACGTCTGTGGTTCTTGGTGTACGTCATTATCGAAAGGTAACTAAAGGCGATCCGGCTCGGGTTGCTTCTGATATTCAAAAAACTTTAGATGCGTCTCTTTCGAAGGAAAGTGCTTTGACGGCGGAGTACCAAAATAAAAATCAGGCTTTGGAGGAGCAGATTGATGATTTACTTGATGCGTATAATTCTTCTGTTCGTGCCTTAAATCAAGATACGCAAGAAGAGATTGATGCATCTCTTTCAGAGATGGGAGATCGGATGCTTCGGAGTATTTTTAATTATGGAAGTCGAGAAGTTTCACATTGTGCAGTAGTTAATCCAGCTAATCCGGGTTATTTCTATTATGATTTTTCCCGTTTTGATATGGAACGATTTTTAAAGGGATGGTTAGAGAATTATACTTCATCAGATGTTTTTGAGGAAGTTTATCAGAATTTATCTAGTGAAGAGAAAAATGCTTTAGCGCTTTATGCTTCGTATTCTTCTGTTCAAAGATTTGATGGAGGAGAGGATACAAAAGGAATTTTTGCTTGTCACTTTAGTTCTCAAAAAGGTCAATCTGATGAAGAAAAATTGGCGAATGCGGAGAATATTTCTCATGAGGCTGCTTTTCGGATTGCTAAGGCGATTGTTAGTGATGATTTAGGAGTTGATCTTTTTGAAGAGAAAGGAAGGGGAAGATAAGATGATTGAAGTAGAATATGTGACTTTAGAGGATGGAATGGATTATTTTATTGTAGATACTTTGGATGAATATGTTTATTTGAAAAAAGATGATGAGACTGATGAGTTTTGTGTTCGAAAGGTAGAGAGAATTGGTGATGAGGCGGCTTATCTTCCTCTTTCGAATGATGAAGAGTTGCATGATGCGTTAGAAAAATTTTATCAAAAGTATATGGAAAATTAAAGACGAATAATACTTTTAGGAATTAGAATTAACTGTAAGGAAATATTCTTGGGAATATTCCTTTTTCTGTGATATAATGTTTAAGGAATTAAGAAAGATGGTTGATACAATGGTTAAAGTACAGAGTGATTATAATGAGAATTCGATTAAAATACTGGAAGGGTTAGAAGCAGTTAGAAAAAGACCGGGGATGTATATTGGATCTACGGATAAAAGAGGACTTCACCATTTAGTATGGGAGATTGTTGATAATGGTGTGGATGAGGCTTTAAATGGTTATGGGAATCACTTAAGTATTGTTATGCATAAAGATGGTTCGATTAGTGTGACGGATCGGGGACGTGGAATTCCAACGGGAATGCATTCTTCGGGGAAAAGTACGCCTGAGGTTATTTATACGGTACTTCATGCGGGTGGAAAATTTTCTGAAGGTGGTTATAAAGTTAGTGGTGGCCTACATGGTGTCGGGGCGTCTGTTGTGAATGCTTTATCTAGTTTTATGGAGGTTACGACAAGGTATCAGGGCGAGGAGTATTATATTTCTTTTAAAAATGGTGGACATGTTGATCAAAAACTAACTAAGATAGGGAATACCAATAAGACAGGGACGACGGTTCATTTTATGCCAGATAGTGAGATTTTTAGTAGTACGAAGTTTAATTTTGGTGTAATTTGTGAGAGAATGCAGGAATGTGCTTTTTTAGTTAATGGTCTTACGATTGAAATTACAGATGAAGAGCAAGGAAAGACGGAAAAATATTTATATCATAATGGTTTGGAATCTTTTGTTGAATATTTAAATGATGGAAAGAATGTTTTGCATAAAGTACTTTGTTTTCATGCAAAAAAAGATAATGTGAATGTGAATGTTGCTCTGCAGTATACGGATAGTTATTCAGAGAATATTATTTCGTTTGTTAATAATGTCAAAACAGGAGACGGTGGTTCACATGAGGTTGGGTTTAAGACTGCTTTGACGAAAGTACTTAATGATTATGCTCGTGAAAATAATTTTATTAAAGCACGGGATAAGGCTTTTGAAGGTTCAGATGTTCGGGAGGGGTTGACGGCGATTATTAGTGTCCAAATTCCTGAGTCAATTCTTCAGTTTGAAGGACAAACAAAAGCAAAATTAGGAACCCCTATTGCTAGGAGTATTGTAGAGGCTGTTACGACAGAAAAGTTAAAGTTTTTTTTAGAGGAAAATAAATCCATTGCCACGATGATTGTTACGAAAGCTTTAAAAGGGAAAGATGCGCGTGAGGCAGCTCGAAAAGCGAGGGAGGAATCACGAAAGGGGAAAGATTCTAAAAAAATTGAAAAGATTCTTAGTGGTAAATTGACTCCTGCGCAAACGAAAGATAAGTTGGCTAGAGAACTTTTTATTGTTGAAGGGGATTCGGCTGGTGGTTCGGCAAAACAGGGGAGAAATCGAAGAACGCAAGCAATTTTGCCTTTGCGTGGTAAGGTTTTAAATACTGAAAAGGCAAAGTTAGAAGAAATATTTAAGAATGAAGAGATTAATACTTTAATTCATACAATTGGTGCTGGGTATGGAAATAATTTTAATATTCATGATATTTGCTATGGAAAAGTAATTATTATGACGGATGCTGATGATGATGGGGCTCACATTCAATGTTTGCTTTTGACTTTCTTTTATCGCTATATGAAGCCATTAATTGAGAATGGAAATTTATATATTGCAATGCCTCCTTTATATAAATTAACGCTTGGTGCTAAAGAACATTATGTTTGGACGAATGAAGAGTTAAAAGAATTAACGAGGGGAAAGTCTAATTATAAGATCCAACGATATAAAGGATTGGGAGAGATGAATGCTCACCAGTTATGGGAAACGACAATGGATCCAGAAAAACGAAGTTTGGTTAAGGTTAGTATTACGGATGTTGCGTTGGCGGAGAAGCGTGTTTCGGTTTTAATGGGAGATGCTGTTGAGCCTCGTAAGAATTGGATTAATGAAAATGTTATTTTTACTTTAGAAGATAATTATCAAATATAGATGGTAGCGATACTGTCTTTTTTTGTTAAAATACTTAAATTTATTTTTCTTTTTCATTGAGGATTAAAATGATGAAGTATTTTAAATGTATTGAAAGGGTAAGAGGGGGGATCAAGGAAACGTTAACGTTGTGTAAAAAATGTGCTTTTTTTTTTTTTTTTTTGGTATAATTTATGGTAGCGAATAGTAAATAGAAAACTTCTTCTAGAACTGATTGCTGCCTTTTAAAAGAAGTTTTTAGGAAAAGTAGAATTGAGGGGTTCTTTGTGACAAAAATTCATTTAAAAAAGCTAGGAATTTTTTTTGCGTGCGTTTTGATGGGATTGGTAATTGGATTTAGTTATGCTTATCAGCAAAAAGAGATATTCCAAAAAATGTCTGGGAATGTTATGGGGATTGATGAGGATGCTTATGGGGATACGAATTTTGATAGTAAAGAAGTTTATTTATCCCCTATTTTGGATAGTGAAGTAGAAAAAAGAAGTGATCGTGCAATTGCAATATCTTTTCGTGTGGGCGGAAGTAAGGATAATCATATTAGCGGGATTATTTATGATGTTGCTTTAATGAATTTAGAAGTGGATTGTGATTTACTTAGTCCTGATGTAAAGTGGAAATTAGTAAAAAACGGGAAAGAAATTTCTGAGGGAAGTTTAGATTATCAATTTGATACTATTGTTGATGGAAGAATGGTCCTTACGAATATTCAACAAGATTTGGTTCCTTATGAGGAGTCAAAGGAGAATTATGATACGTATTTTTTTTATCTTTGGTTAAGTGATTCTTGTCAAGAAGAAGATATTCAAAAGTGTCTTTCTAAGAGAGAGCAGAAACAATTAATGCAGAAGAAGATTAAAGGAAAAATTGAGGTTGAGTTGTATGTGGATAATAAATTTGTTTTGGAAAGAAAACCACAAATGAAATTAGATCGGACAGTTTGCGATTAGAATAAAATGGGGTGAAAAAGATGGAAGTAAGAAAGAAGATATTTGGTGGAGTATTGGGGGTATTTTTGTTTGTTTGTACAATACTTTTAGGGTCTTATGCTAGTTATACCTGGAAGAGTAAAGATACGGATGTTACCTTTAATATAGGAGATGCTTATTTTTATTGTGAATCGGGATTTGAAGTGGCGGCAAGAGGATTATCCCCTGTTTTGGATTATCGTAGTGGGAGTTATCATACGTTTAAGGTAAATAATATCGGGAAAGCGGATACTAAGTTCTCGGTGACGTTGAATATTAAGAGTATGGATGATGCTTTACAAAATGAATCTTTTAAGTATAAGTTAGTGGTGGATAAGACAGGAGGAAGCAATGATTGTTCATCTACTTCAACAACTGCATGTGAAGAGGTAGAAAATGGGAGTGGTAATTTTTCGCAAATGAAAGTTGGGATGAATACCATTGCTCCTTCAATTGAACTGCCAAACAATTCTAGGTATCAGTATTATCTATTTATGTATATTGATGGAAATATGCCAAATGATACATCTATGCAAAATAGCAGTATTGTTTCAACATTAGAGGTTTGTGAAATAGTTGCGATGTTGGACTATAACGGTGGTAATGTGATTGACGGAAAGGAATATTTGAAAGTTAAGTCTACTTATGAGGGATTACCTAGTGAAGTAACAAGAGATAATTCGTTGGTACAGTTTAATTCTAATGGTGGAAGTAGCGCTAGTGCTGTTACGGTAAGTTATCTTTTTGATGGATGGTATTTAGAAAAATCATTTAAAAATCGAATAGTAGCATCTAGTTCGGTTGGGACGTCTATTAATCATACTTTGTATGCAAAATGGAATGCTAGTCAAACCGTGACTTTACCTACTACGAGTCGAACTGGCTATACATTTTTAGGGTGGTATGATGGAAGTACAAAAGTTGGGGATGCAGGTGGAATATATCGACCAGAGAAGTCGGTTACTTTGGTTGCTAAATGGAAGGCGAATCAGTATAAGGTTACTTTAGATAATGGAAATGCGACGAGTTTAGGAACTTCTAGTGTAACAGCGACGTATAACGCAGCAATGCCTAAAATTACTGCTCCTGGAAGAAAATATACTATTACTTATCATTATGGAGGAAATGGGACGTCTAATACTACAGCAGTTTCTCAATATACGTTTGATGGATATTATACTGGAAATGGAGGAAGTGGGACGAAGTACTATAATACCGATGGTACAAGTGCAAATATTTATCAAATAAGTTCTAATACAACGCTTCATACGAATTGGACAGGAGGTGTGGTGAAGTTACCAGCGCCAACATGGTCTGGATATACTTTTCAAGGGTGGTATACGGCTTCTACTGGTGGAACAAGAGTAGGAGGTGGAGGAGAGAATTATCGAGCAACAGCAAATATTACTCTTTATGCTCAATGGACTGCAAATATTTATAAAGTTACATTAAATAATCAAGGAGCTACTAGTGCGGGAACGACAGAAGTATATTATCAATTTAAAACAACGAAGACGGTCAATGGCGTAACTTGTTATTATTATACGGATAAGGCATTAAGTAATTGTTTGAGTAATGGATACACAATTGTAAAGCCGTCACGAACGGGACATACATTTTTAGGATATTATACTTTAACGAATGGTGGAGGAACCAATTACATTAATGCCGATGGTACATTTGTTAATAATATTTACCAATCTGTTGGTGATAGAACTTTATATGCATCATGGTCAGCGAATACTTATTCCATTACTTTGAATAATCAAGGGGCTACTAGTGCGGGGACTACAACTATTTATGAAACTTATGGAAGCAAATTTTCTTTAACCAGAGGTGGATCTGCAATGAGTACTAGTGCTAATGCAATTACAAAACCAACGCGTTCTTATACGGTAACTTATCATTACAATGGAAATGGACAATCTAATACAACCGCGACATCTACTTATACGTTTGGGGGTTATTACACAGCAACAAATGGTGGAGGTGTGCAATATATTGGAGCGAATGGTTTTTTGGCTTCTACGGCTAGTACGACAGGTTTTTCGGCGAATGGGACATTGTATGCGAAATGGAGTAGTGTTGCTATAACGTTGCCAAATCCAAAGCGAACAGGCTATACTTTTCAGGGATGGTATACTGAAGCAAGTGGCGGGACACTTGTTGGTAAAGGTAGTGTTAGTTATACACCAAATTCTACTTTAACTCTTTATGCCCATTGGTCGGCGAATACTTATCCCATTACTTTGAATAATCAAAGTGCAACTAGTGCGGGGACTACAGCTATTTATGAAACCTATGGAAGCAAATTTTCTTTAACCAGCGGTGGATCTGCAATGAGTACTAGTGCTAATGCAATTACAAAACCAACGCGTTCTTATACGGTGACTTATCATTATAATGGAAGTGGTCAATCTAATACAACCGCGACATCTACTTACACGTTTGGTGGTTATTATACCGCAACAAATGGTGGAGGTGTGCAATATATTGGAGCGAATGGTTTTTTGGCTTCTACGGCTAGTACAACGGGATTTTCATCGAATGGAACATTGTATGCGAAATGGACTGGAGGAAATGTGACATTACCAACACCTACTTCTTGGGATGGTCATACTTTTGAAGGATGGTATACCGCTGCTAGTGGTGGAACTTTAGTAGGAACTGCGGGTAAGTCTTATAATCCTACAACAGCAACGACAATATATGCGCATTGGCGAGCAAATAATTATAAAGTTAATTTCTATAGTAATAAAAATTATTTGTCTGGTTCTGATCAAGTTATTGTTAATTTAAATGGAAGACTTTTCTATAAAAAATATAATGATCCGTGTTTAACAGCTTATTATTATAGTGGAGAATATACTGGACCGCTATTAGTTGGAACAACGGAGAATTCTGTTGCCTATTATACTTCTTATGATACTAGTGCAACATTAACTTATAGTGGTAGTTTTACCCAAAATGGAATTACTTATTATTATTCAAATACTGGTGCTTGGATGAGTGGGAATGTTACAGATACAAGTGGTTTAGCAGATAGAACAAAGTATTCGGGAATTACTTTAGAAGAAGCCGCCAAAAAATTACTTTCTGATAATGTTACTTCTGTAAGTGAATCTTTCTCTTATGGAGTGAGTAAGGCGCTTACATCTAATTCCTATACTAAGACTGGTTTTACTTTTCAGGGATGGAGTAAAAGCCCAGGAGGAAGTGTAAGTTATACGGATAAGCAGAGTGTTTCTAATTTGACAAAGACAGATAATGGTATCGTTAACTTATATGCCGTATGGAAGGCAAGTAGTTATTTAGTTAATTTTGATGATAATTATCAAGAAGATAACATCAGTAATTGGGATTTTCTTTATCCTGAAAGATTTTCTATTACTTACGATAGTTCTACTAAAATGAATACTGTTGCAGTAGCAGGCGCAGGTGGTTGGGAAACCGCTTATTTACCAATCGGAACAATTAACGGGAGAAAATATACGCTTACTTTTGATTATGAAGTTCCGACCGCTTATACTGCTTTATCTGGATATAATGGAGTTCTGTATCAAATCTTATCATCTGCACCAACGAATACTGACAATACTGATAATGTCATTGTTAATAATTATATTCCAACCTCAGCAACAACGAGTAAAGTAACAAAAACAATTACCTTTACGGGTACGGGGAATGTTGTCTATTTTGCGTTTAACTATGGTGCTGCGGCGGATGGGGTTACGACGACTTTAAAGTTAGGAAATATTAAAATTTATAGTGGGGTATCTAAGACTTATGGTAAAGTATTTTCGTCTTTACCTTCTGCTTCTCGCGCAGGTTATTCTTTTGAAGGATGGTATACTGTTACCTCTGATGGTACAAAGATTACAACCAGTATGATTATGAGTACGGCGCAAAGTTACTCTGTTTATGCACATTGGAGTATTCCTGAATATACCATAACTTATAATTTAAATGGGGGAAGTGTCTCTGGAAATCCAACGAGTTATAATGCGGCTACTCCAAATATAACATTGAATAATCCAACTAAGAGTAACTATACTTTTTTAGGTTGGTATGGAAGTAATGATTTAAGTAGTGGGCTTAATGGATATACGGCTTCTAATCCTTATACGGCTAGTTCAAGGGATCATATATTGGGAAATGACTTCTCGTTAGCAACTAATGCAACTTATCGGATATTTGTTACAGGAAAAAGAACCGCAGGAACTCTTGAAATGCAAGGAGGATTATGGTATACAGAATTGTCTTCTGGAAATGCGTATGATAGTTATGGAGGAACATTTACTAAGATTGAGGATTTATCTAACGGATATGCTCGATATTACAAAGATATTGTTGTTCCTAGTGGAAAGACTAAAGGAAAATTTTATATTCAATTTGAGCAAGATTCTTCGGGAGGAACTACTTCGTGGAGTTTATATGATATGCATGTGATAAAGGTGGGAAGTCCGGTTGTTATTCCTAAGGGGTCTTCTGGAAATAAGACTTATACTGCTATTTTTACTAAGGCGACAATGACGATAACTCTCAATGCGAACGGTGGTGTAGATGCTGGTATAACCTCTCTACCTGTAACATATGATTCTGGAAACTATAGTGATATTTCATGGAATCTTCCTACTAGAAACGGTTATTCTTTTTTGGGGTATTATGATTCAAGTGATATTCAAGTCTACAGTTCTTCTGGTTTTGCAGTAAATGGTACAAAGTATTGGAATAATGGGGTTTGGATTTATAATGGAAATCTTACCGTATATGCAAAGTGGATAGATAATATTGCTCCTTCTGCGGTAACGGTTACCTATAATGGAGGATCTAATACTTGTTCTTGGAAAAATAATTATAATATTACGCTATCGGCAACGGATTATGGTTCTGGGTTGGCCAAGTACCAAGTGGACTGGAATAGTGATGGAGTAGTTGATCAAGAAATAGCTTCTAATAATTTTGTTCCACCCAATGGTTATAGTTCTTGTAAAATTCGTTTTAGAGCAGTTGATAATGCGGGAAATGTTGGAGAATGGACGAGTGAACAACATATTCATATGGATACACAGGCCCCATCCAAAACTTCTATTAATTTGAATGGTTATACTTCGGGGACTACGGTTAATGCAACGGTTAAAATTACTCCTTCAGCTACTGATAATGTAGGTATTGCAAAATATGAGTATTCTCATGATAATTCTAATTGGTCTGCTTGGCCAACAGGGACAGATGCTTGGGATATTAGTTGGAATGGCTCTTGGTACTTTTACCTTCGAGCGATAGATCATGCGGGAAATATTGGTCCTTCCTCTGATGTGGTTACGGTAAAGGTGAGTAAGGCCTATTATTCTAATAGCCCAGGAGGATATTATACGAGTTTGTCAGAGGCTATTGCTAATACAAATTCTGGTGGTGGTATTCAATTGCTGTATAATATGGATAATCAATCGGCAACTTTTGATCGGAATATTACTTTTAATTTATCGGGAAATACTTTAGGCGGAAATACAATGTTAACAATTAATAGTGGGGTATCGGTTGCGATAAATGGAAGTGGAACAATGACGACTTCAGGCGCACACGTTGTGAAAAATTCTGGATATTTAACTATTCAGAATGTTGGGAACATAACGGGATCGAGAAATGGAGCAGCAGTTTATAATCAAGGGCAAATGACCATTGATAATTCTACAATTACTGGTGTAAGTTACTATGCAGTTCAAACTGGAACGACAGATAATAAAGTTGGATTAACTTGGATAACCAATTCTAATTTAAAATCAACCGGTCATCACACACTGAGAAATTATTCTACACAAACTTGGCCTACAACTTCAACAAGTGGATATCAACATCATTGTACAGAGAAGTGTGCCGTTCATGTAACAGGTTCAGGAGAGATTAGACAGGAAGATAGTACGAATAGTACATATTATGCCGTAATGAATGAATATGGTCATGTCCATTTTCCTCAAGCTTTCACAGGAACCATTTATAATAAAAAATACTATGTATTAAGAAGTGCATCAAGAGGAAAGATTACTGTCAATGGTGGAACAGTTAGTGCGGATACGAAAAATTTATATTCCAAAGCTGATGGTGGTACAATTACTTTTGGTGGAAATTCCAAGAAAGTAACGCACTAAATATTACAAAATAAAAATTAATTAGAACCATTAATAGAGAAAAGTACTATTTTAAGATGGTACTTTTTCTTTATTAAAATACTTATTTTTCTTTTTCTTGTTGATTGGGAATTCGATAGATAAGTATTTTTTGATTATGGTAAGAAGGGGTTTTCATTTTTTTGTTTACTTTGTTGATAATTTGGAATGGGGACTCTTTTTTATGTTAAAATGGAGGTGTAAAGGAGAGGATAACATGTTATTTTTAAAAATTGATGATTTGATTATTAATGCTTTAATTGAACAAGTGAGAGTAAATGGTGAAAGGAAAATTTTGTTGGATAAAGTTTTCTTGTATGGGGAAGAAGTGATTGAGGATATTCAGAGAAAAGGGATTTATTGTAAGTTAAAGTATAATCAGGAGTCGTTTTCTTTGTTTGAGAAACGGTATCATGATTATATTTGTCCTTATTCTGTGGATGGTAAGTTTGGATATGAACTGATTGATGAAGATATTGCTCCGTTGTATCGGGTGAAAATGGATGAGGAAGTTTTGGATTCTTTTACTAATGTTCAGGTGGTGAGAAAGTGTTTTTGGAATTTTACGGATTCTTTCGCTAAGAAAAGGAGTTTGCGAGATGAGTGATGATTATTTTATGTCTCTTGCGATAGAAGAAGCACGGATTGCAGATGGGTTGGATGAAGTTCCGATTGGTTGTGTGATTGTTTTTCATGATCAAGTGATTGCTCGGGCTTATAATCGGAAGACTCTTGATAAAATGGCGACTTCTCATGCTGAGGTATTGGCAATTAATGAGGCTTGCCGGAAGTTGGGGACTTGGTATTTGGATGATTGTGTTTTATATACGACGGTTGAGCCTTGTTTGATGTGTACGGGTGCGATTGTGCAGGCTAGAATTAAGCGGATTGTTTATGGTTGTGATAATCATGATTTTGGGTATTTGTCGCATTTGGATAATAAAAAAAGAGAAGTGGTTTCTCATGTTCGAAGGGAGGAATGTTTGGCGATTTTGCGTTGTTTTTTTCAAAGAAGGAGGAAATAAATTGGGTTATTTTATGTTTTCTAATTTGTTCATAATTGTTGCTAGTGTTTTTTCATTTTTGTTGTTTTTGGGAATATAATATTTTGCGCCTTTGATTTCGTTGGGTAAATATTGTTGGGGAACGTAGTCGTTTGGATAATCATGGGGGTATTTGTAATCTGGTGAGTGATTAATGATATGTTTGGGAACACCGCCGATACTTTTGGTGTGAATATCATTTAGAACTTTATCGATTGCGGCTTCTGCGGAATTGCTTTTAGGGGATAGTGCTAATTCAATGACAATGCAAGCTAGTGGAATTCTTGCTTCAGGTAATCCTAGGCGTAAGGCGGAGTTGATGGCGGCATCTACTTTTGGTCCCATACTAGGATTGGCGAGTCCAATATCTTCGTAGACAATTACGGATAATCTTCGACAGATAATATCAATGTCTTCTGCTTCAATGAGTAATCCTAGATAGTATAGGGAGGCATGGACATCACTTCCACGGATAGATTTTTGGAAAGCACTAATTGCATTGTAGTAGCCATCTCCGTTTTTGTCGATGATGAGACTTGGTTTTCCGCCGATGTCTTGTAGTAGTGATTTGGTGATGTGATGGTTGTTATTGGCATAGTAGGCTACTTCAATTAAGTTATAGACATATCTTAGATCGTGATTTGAATTTTTTATGTAGGTTTTTGCGTCATCGTCGATCGTGATTCCTTCTAGAATATTTGCTTTTTGGACACGTTCGATGGCAAGTTCGATGTCTTCACTGGTTAAATCTTTTAATTCAAAAATTTGACATCGACTTCGGATTGCAGGATTGATGGAGTGGTAAGGGTTGGCGGTGGTCATGCCAATTAGGGTAATTAGTCCAGATTCTAGATAGGGAAGTAGGAGATCTTGTTTATCTTTGTTTAAGCGGTGAATTTCATCCATGATGAGGATGATGCCTTGATAGAGTTTTGCTTCTTCAACGACTGTATCAAAATCTTTTTTGTTGTTGATTACGGCATTTAAGGTGCGATAGCGGAGGTTTAATTCAGTGACGATGGCATGGGCAATGGTTGTTTTTCCGATTCCTGGATTTCCATATAGAATCATGGAAAATAGTTTTTTATTTTGGATGAGATTGGTCAGTATTTTGTTTTCTCCAATTAAGTGTTTTTGTCCGATGACGTCATTTAATTTTTGTGGACGTAGTTTGATTGCTAATAATTCGTTCATTTGTATCCTTCTTTCGTTTTTTTATTATAACATGATGTTTGGGGATTGTAAATTGATGAAAGATGGTATCTTTTTTTCAGAAATCATGCTATACTATTATTAGAATAGTACAAGTAGGTGATGATGATGGAGAAGCTTTTTAAGACAATCGATGAGCAGTTAGAAATTTTAAAAAATAAGGGGTTAATTATTGAGGATGAGAGCCTTGCCCATGAGATATTACTTCGTGAGAATTATTTTTTTATTAATGGGTATCGTATTCTTTTGATGAATTCTTATCAAGATAAGACTTTTGTTGTGGGGGCAACTTTTCGGGAATTATATTCTATTTTTTTGTTTGATCGTTATTTTCGGAATATTTTATTTAAGAATTTGTTGATTGTTGAGAATCAGATGAAATCAATTATTTCCTATCAGTTATCTCGGAAATATGGGTATCGGGATAAAGATTATTTGAATCCAAAAAATTTTACGATGGATCGAAGTAAGTCTAGGCGAGTTCGGGATGTTATTGAAAAGATGAAACGGCAAATTCGGGTGAATGGGGCGCATCATATGGCGACGATGCATTATATGAATAATTATGGCTATATTCCTTTATGGGTACTTGTGAAGGTTTTGTCTTTTGGGATTGTAACGGAGTTATTTTTAATTTTAAAGCCGGAGGATCAGGTCGCTATTGCGGATGTTTTTGGGGTAACGACCGATTATTTAGAGAATTTCTTACCAATTTTGTCTAATTATCGTAATTTGTGTGCACATGAGGATATTGTGTATGAACATCGTTCAGAAAATGCTATTTTGAATACGCCTTATCATGAACGTTTGGAGATTCCGAGGATGGATGATGAATATATTTATGGAAAAAATGATATTTTTGCGGTTTTTATTATTTGTAAGTATTTGCTTCGAAAAGATGATTTTCGGGTGATGATGCGAGAGATTGAGTATGAAATTGAAAAACTTGATGGTGCGGTGGATTCTATTCCTATTGAAAAAATATTAGATCGTATGGGTGTTCCTAAAAATTATATGGATTTAGTAAATTTGTAAGCGAGGAGAAGAAAATGAAAAAAAGTGAGATAAGAATTATTTTAACGATTACGGTATTATTGTCATTTATTTGTGGTTCGGTTGGTGTTTTTGTTTTTTCTCTTGTTTTTCCTCAAGATCGTAATCGTGTGATTTTGATTGGGAATAAGCAAGTGGATGAAGAAGATACGATTTCTAAGGGTGTTTTAAATGTTTATGATTCGGTTGTGGTGGTGGAAGGTTTTTCTGAGGATAATTTAGCTTCTACTGGGACTGGGTTTATTTATCGTAATGATGGAAAAAAGGCTTATATTATGACGAATCATCATGTGGTGGCTGGGGTTAGTCAAGTAAAAGTTGTTTTGTCTGATAAACGAGAGATTGAGGCAACGGTTCGTGGTAGTGAAGCTTATTCGGATATTGCGGTGTTGGTTGTGGATGCTAGTGCTGTTCAACATGTTGCGGTGATGGGGGATTCGAGCAAGGTTAGAGTTGGTGATACGGTCTTTACGGTTGGTTCTCCGGAGGGGGCTGATTATGCAGGGACTGTTACAAAGGGAATTCTTTCGGGAAAAGATAGATTGGTCGCAGTGGCTTTATCTAATGATACACAATCGGATTATTATATGAAAGTATTGCAAACTGATGCGGCAATTAATCCAGGAAATAGTGGTGGACCAATTTGTAATATTAATGGAGAAGTGATTGGAATTACTAATATGAAATTGGTGGATTCTAAGGTGGAGGGAATTGGCTTTGCCATTCCTATTGAAGATGCAATTTATTATGCTTCTGTTTTAGAAAAAGGAGATGTGGTTGAGCGTCCTTATTTAGGAATTGGGATGTTAGATGTTAGTAATAGTTACTATTTGTGGCAAAATGGAATCAATGTTCCTTCTTCGGTAAAAGAAGGTGTTGTCGTTACTGAGGTTTCTAGTAATTCACCAGCTCGTCGTGCGGGATTAAAAAAAGGCGATATTATTTTATCACTTGGTGGAGAAAAAGTATCTGGAGTTGCTGAATTGCGTTACTATCTTTATCAACATCAGCCTGGAGAAAAAGTTTCTATTGAAATTATGAGAAATAATCGTGTAAAGAAAATGGAAGTAAAGTTAAGTCGGGTTAAAAATTAATAGTTAACTTCTCTCCAAAAAGAAAAAAATATGATACAATGGAAGAACATGAAAAGGAAGGATGATAATTATGGAATTAAAAGGAAGTCAAACAGAGAAAAATTTAATGACTGCTTTTGCAGGGGAAAGTCAAGCTAGGAATAAGTATACTTACTTTGCTAGTAAAGCTAGAAAAGATGGCTATGAGCAGATTGCGGCTATTTTTGAGGAGACGGCAAATAATGAAAAAGAGCATGCTAAGATGTGGTTTAAGGAATTAAATGGAGGCTCCATTCCTGATACAGCGGCTAATTTATTGGCTGCTGCTGAAGGAGAAAATTATGAGTGGACGGATATGTATCAGGAATTTGCTAAGACTGCTCGTGAAGAGGGTTTTGATCGCTTGGCTTATCTTTTTGAGGGAGTTGCTCAAATTGAAAAGGAACATGAAGAGCGGTATCGTCGGTTACTGGATAATGTTAATGATGGTTTAGTTTTTTCGAAAGATGGAGAAAAAATTTGGAAATGTCGTAATTGTGGGCATATTGTTATTGGAAAAGAAGCGCCAGAAGTTTGTCCTATTTGCGCACATCCAAAGAGTTATTTTGAGATTAAAGCTGAAAATTATTAAGAGTTGGTTTGCGCCAATTCTTTTTTTGTTTGATCAAAGGGGAAATGATGTATGAATTATCAAAAAGAATTTGATTTGGAAGTTAGCTTGTTTATTGAAAGTTTTAAGTTAGTTGAAGAAACAAATAAAGTGTATTCTTCGGGAGAAATTCCGTTTAATTTGGTTTATGTTTTTCAAAATGAAGAAGAATTTATTCGTTATTTTATTCAAAGTGGTTTAGAAAAAATTAATTTATTTTCTTTAAATTCTTATAAGTTGAAAACGACAAGTAAAGGAAAGGTTCTTGCTTTGAAAAAGTTATGTGATTATATGATTCGAAAAGCTTATGAAAAAGATGATTTTTCTTTTGATGAAAATGGGCGTGTAAAAAAATTAATTCGGGAGTAATGTGATATTTTTTTATTTTTTATTATTAGGAAAAAATTTGATTTTAAGGCCATATCAATTTTGCTATGGTTTTTTTCTGTGATATAATGTCTGTAGTGAGGTTTTAAAGATGAAGAAGAAAGAAAAAAAGTATGAAATAAAAGTAACTTGTGATTTGGTTCAATATTTGACTGGTTTAGGGGTTGCTAAGAATAAAGTAAAAACTTATGTGAGGCTTGGTTATGTTGCTGTAAATAATAGTGAAGTAAAGAAGTTGCCTTATTTGTTAAATGAAGGGGATGTTTTGACGATTTGTAAAAATTCTTCTTTTCATGATTCTATTTGTGTTGTGTATGAGGATGAGAATTATTTAGTGGTTGATAAGGAAGCAGGAATTTTATCGATCAGTACTTCTAAACAATTAAGAGAACAAGAGGATACTTTGTATCGACGGGTTCGGCGCTATTTAAATGAAAAAGGGGAATATGCTTTTATTGTGAATCGAATTGATAAGGAAACATCTGGTTTGGTGATTTTTGTGAAGCATGAGTGGCTAAAAGAAATGTTACAAAAAGATTGGAATCAGATTGTGAAGAAGCGGGGGTATATTGCGGTTGTTGCGGGTGTAATTAAAGAACACGGACATATTGATAATTATTTGTATGAAGATAGGCGAACATTTACGCATTCTACTCATGTTGGGGGAAAGCGGGCGATTACGGATTATTGCCCAATTTTAGGTAATGCAAATTATACGATGTTAGATGTTTCTATTCAAACGGGAAGAAAAAATCAAATTCGGGTTCATTTTTCGGAGGCTGGTTATCCTATTTTAGGAGATAAAAAATATTATAGTAAGGATAATCCTTTAAAGCGGTTGGCCCTTCATCATTACGAAATTTCTTTTATTGATCCCATTACGCATCAAGTGATGACTTATTTATCGAAAGTTCCTCAGGAGTTTTATGATTTATTTTCTTAGTATGAATTTTCTTGCTTTTCTTTTATGTGGGTTAGATAAGTGGAAAGCAATTCATCATTGGTGGCGGGTACCAGAGCATGTTTTGCTTGTTTTGTCTTTTTTAGGTGGTTGTTTTGGAATGATGGTCGGGATGTTTTTGTTTCATCATAAAACGCGGAAGGCCAAATTTTATTTTGTTTATTTATTTTGTTTGGTTTGGATTGTTATTTTAGGGCTTGTTTGCTATAATTAGAAGAAAGGTGCGTGATTGTTGGTTATGCAAGAGAAGATTAGAAATTTTAGTATTATTGCTCATATTGATCATGGGAAGAGCACTTTAGCGGATCGAATTTTAGAAAAAACAAATGCGGTAGATAAACGGATGATGAAAGATCAGATCTTAGATAATATGGATATTGAGCGGGAACGCGGAATTACGATTAAATTGAATGCGGTGAGGCTTCAGTACCAGGGCTATATTTTAAATTTGATTGATACTCCTGGGCATGTTGATTTTAGTTATGAGGTATCCCGATCTTTGGCTGCTTGTGAGGGAGCTGTTCTGGTTGTGGATGCAACGCAGGGGATTGAAGCACAAACTCTTGCTAATGTTTATTTAGCACTTGATAATGATTTGGAGATTATTCCGGTTGTGAATAAGATTGATTTACCTAATGCAGAGCCTGAGTTGAGGAAGCAAGAATTGGTTGATACGTTTGAGTTTGATCCGGATGATGTTGTTTTTACTTCAGGGAAAACGGGTGAGGGTGTAGATTTACTTTTAGATAAGATTATTGAAAAAGTTCCGGCACCAAAGAAGCAGGATGATAAACATTTGAAATGTTTAATTTTTGATAGTTATTTTGATCCGTATCGTGGGGTGGTTGCTTTGGTTCGAGTGGTATCCGGAGTGTTGACTACTTCATCTAGAATTATGATGAAAACGACTGGGGCTTGTTATGATGTTACTGAGTTGGGTTTTCATACTCCTAGTACGGTAAAGACGGATAGGTTGGTTGAAGGAGAGGTTGGTTATGTTTGTGCAAGTATTAAAGATATTCGTGATGTTCGTGTTGGCGATACGATTACTTTAGCGGATGATCCTTCTCCTGTTGCTTTGCCTGGATATCGGAAAATGAAGCCTATGGTGTATTGTGGGTTATATCCAATTGATTCAAAGAAATATTCGGCTTTACGAGAAGCTTTGGAGAAATTGCAGATTAATGATGCTAGTTTGGTTTTTGAAACGGAGTCTTCTACGACGTTAGGGTTTGGTTTTCGAACGGGATTTTTGGGTCTTTTGCATATGGAGATTATTGTTGAACGTATTGAACGGGAATTTCATATTGAATTGATCGCAACGAGTCCATCGGTCATTTACGAAATTACTTTAACGGATGGTACGGTGATTTTTATTGATAATCCGAGTGAGTTTCCGGAACGGGTAAAAATTCGAGAGATTCGGGAACCTTATGTTCGGACAAGTATATTTGTTCCGAGTAATTATGTTGGAAATATTATGGAATTGTGTCAGAATAAGCGAGGAACTTATTTGTCGATGGAGTATGTGGATGAGACGAGAGTTAATATTCATTATGAACTTCCTTTATCAGAGATTGTTTATGATTTTTTTGATAAGTTAAAGAGTTATACCAAGGGATATGCTTCTATGGATTATGATATTATTGGAAATAAGACTAGTGATTTGGTGAAGATGGATATTTTATTAAATGGGGAAGTCGTGGATGCTTTATCCATTATTGTTCATCGGGATTTTGCTTATCATCGGGCTAGAGTAATTGTCGATAATTTAAAGAAATTGATTCCTCGGCAAATGTTTGAAGTTCCAATTCAAGCAACGATTGGAAGTAAAGTGATTGCTCGGGCAGACATTAAAGCAATGCGGAAGAATGTGCTTGCGAAATGTTATGGAGGCGACATTACGCGAAAGAGAAAATTGTTGGAAAAACAAAAAGAAGGAAAGAAAAAGATGAAAGAAATTGGGCATGTTTCTATTCCAAGTGAAGCTTTTTTGTCGGTTCTTCGTACGGAAGAAATTCAAGATGATTAATATTTTTCTTTTTTCATAAAATAAGGTAAGGGGGATATGTGATGGAAAATATTTTAAATAGTAAGGAAATTAAGAAATATATTCTTGATTCTTCTAGCGATTTGGAGGAAGTCATTTCTTATTTAGAGGAAGATTATCCGAGTACGATTGAAGGAATCTTTAATGCTATTTTTACTTTGATGCGGCATTATGATCAGAATCGAAGTCGGGTGGATTATCTTTTGAATTTGGTTGAGGGGAGTATTTCTCTTGTATCAGGTGCAGAGATAAAATTTTTATCAGGGTCAATTATTGATTTGAATCATAAGATTAGTAATTGGAAATTAAAAGATCAAATTAAGGTAAGGGAAGTGCTTGTTCGGATTCAGGAAATTTTATTTTCTGCTGATCAACAAGCGATGAATCAGGTAAAAAATAAGAAAGTGAAATATTTATCTTATTTGGTTTTTGAAGAGAAGAATGTTGCTTTAATTGAACGATTTTTGCAGGATAGTGATGGGCTTCTTGCGAGTCGGGATAAAGATGGGGATAATTTCTTTGGGGTTCTTTTGAAGCGTTATATTTATTTAGATGAGAGTCATGTAGAGGAAATTGAATATTTTTATCATATTATTCTTTTATTTATGAATAGTAAGTATCGTCATCAATTAATGCAGGAGAAGGATTATTATGTTGGAATTATTCAGAAATCTAAGTTGTCTTTAAAGATGCATGTTATTCGGCTTATTGAGTTGTTTGATCCGAATTTTAGTATTACTTTAGATCAGTTAGAAGAGCGCTATCGGGTTTCTTTTTCCTTTTTGCCTTCTATTTTGGAGGAGGTTAAGTCTTTTTCGGTTAATGGCGATGATCGGACTGATTTTCGCTATCAGGATTGTGTGACGATTGATGGTGAGAGTGCTCTTTGTTTGGATGATGCGATTTATCTTGAGGAGAATTTCGATGGGACATATTATTTGTATGTTCATATTACGGATATTCCTTCGATTGTTCCGTTTGGTTCTATTACTGATTTGGAGGCAAAGAAACGGGTAGAGACTTTGTATTTGCGAGGGTGTAAAATTCCTTTGTATCCTGTTTCGGTTTGTGATGATATTTGTTCTCTTCAACCTTATGTTGAGAGAAATGTAATTAGTTATATTTTTCATCTTGATTCTTGTTATCAAGTGATGGAAGATGATTTTCGTTTTGTTCGTGGTCGGATTTGTGTTCGACATGGATTGACTTATCAAGGGGCAGATGACGTGATTTTAGGAGAGGAAAATACTTCTTTAGCGGTGATGCTGCGAAAACTTGCTTGTTTTGCTGAGGTAAGGAAAAAGGGGAATGTTGTTCGGAAACAGTATCGGGAGTATCAGAATGTATTTGTGGCTGATCCTAATCATGAGTCGTTGCGGGCGGATGTGTCTCCGTCTTCAAATATTGTGCATGAGGCGATGGTGCTTGTGAATTATCGAATTGCAAAATATTTTAAGGATATTGAACTTCCTTATTTGTATCGTGCGATTGATTTACCAAGTGATGCGTTTATTCGGGAGCAATTGGAAAAATTGCGGGGTGTTTCGCCTGATTTCTTGTCGGAGCGAGAAGCTTATCAGAGAATTCGTGATGGCTATACGAATGGGAAATATGTTGCTTGTCCAACTTATCATCGGGGACAGAATGTTTCGTGTTATTCTCATTCTAGTAGTCCGGGACGGAGATATTCGGATGGGTTTAATCAATATCTTATTTATGATTTTTGTTTTTATAGAAATTTGAGTGAGGCAAATATTTATCGATTTGAGTATCAAGTAAATGAACTTGCTTATTATTTGAATAAGAGTCGAAAAGAAATTTAGGAATATTCTAATCATTACAATTATTTAGCAAGTAAAAATTTAATTAAGAAGTAGGAGTTGAGAAAGATGAATTTACCAAAAATAAAGGATGCTAGGGTGCGAACACAAGAAAGTGTTTCTGTGCGGAGGGATGCTTATTCGGTTCCTCCTTTGATGAAGAATGTTGGTTGTGGGAAAAAATACTGTATTTATACTTATGGATGTCAGATGAATGTTCATGATAGCGAGAATATTTCGGCTATTATGGAAGAGATGGGATATGATAAGTGTGAGGAGATGGACTCTGCGGATGTGGTGATTTTAAACACTTGTGCGATTCGGGAAAATGCGCATCATAAGGTGCAGGGCATGTTAGGTCGAATTAAGCATTTGAAAGAAACACGTGCGGATATTGTTACGGTTTTTTGTGGATGTATGGCACAAGAGGAAGGGGTAGCTTTGACTCTTCAAGAAAAATTTCCTTGGGTAGATATTGTAATGGGAACCCATAATTTTTATCAGTTACCTGTTTATTTAAAGAATGTTTTAAGGGATCGGAAACAAGAGTTAGAGGTATTTTCTATTGAGGGAGAAGTTATTGAAGGAATTCCGGTTAAGAGAGATTCTAAGTATAAGGCTTGGATTAATATTATGTATGGCTGTGATAAGTTTTGTACTTATTGTATTGTTCCTTATACGAGAGGGAAACAAAGGAGTAGATTACCAGAGGATATTTTGAAGGAAGTGCAAGATTTGGTTCGTGATGGCTATTTGGAAGTTACTTTGCTTGGGCAAAATGTAAATGCTTATGGGAAGGATCTGGAGTTTCATTATGGAATGGCAGATTTGCTTCGTGATGTTGCTGAAACGGGGATTCAGAGAGTGCGATTTGTGACTTCACATCCTTGGGATTTTACTGATGAGATGATTGCGGTGATTGCTAAATATGATAATATTATGCCTTATATTCATTTGCCTCTTCAGAGTGGATCCAGTAAAATTTTAAAGAAGATGGGAAGAAAATATACAAAAGATGAGTATCGGGAGTTGTTTTATAAGATTAAGAAGATGATTCCTGATGTTTCTATTACGACAGATATTATTGTTGGGTTTCCGGGGGAGACGGAAGAGGATTTTCAGGAGACTTTAGATTTAGTGGATGAGTTAAAGTATGATTTGGCCTATACTTTTATTTATTCTAAACGTGAGGGGACACCGGCTAGTTGTTTTGAAGATGGTACTAGTGAAGAGGAGAAAAAGGAAAGATTACAAAGGTTAAACGAAAAAATCAATCAGTATGCTTTAGAGAATAATCAAAAGTATTTGGGATGTGTTGTTTTGGTTTTGATTGAGGGGGAAAGCGAGAAAGCTGGTAAGTTGATGGGGTATACGGATACGATGAAGCTGGTTAATGTGAAAGGAGATAATTCGTTTATTGGTCAGATTGTTCCGGTTAAAATTACTGAGGTGAAAACATGGAGTTTGGATGGAGAAATTGTTTATGGAGAGTAAGTTAGAGGAATTGTTTCAAGAAATTCAGAATTCTCATGAGTATCAGGATTATTTAAATATTGGTCAGGTAATTGAGGGGGATGATGAGATTCATCAATTAGTGGATGAGATCAAGTTATTGCAGCAAAAATCAGTAGAGTTGGAGTATTCTGGGGATTCTTCTTATCTTGAGATTGATCAATTGATTGAAGAAAAAGTTCATCTTTTAAATTGTAAACCAATTTATCAAGAATATTTGAGAAGAATGGATCAATTGAATGATATTTTAGCAGAATCTAGTCATCAGATTGAAGAATATATTCATCGTAAAATTTAGAGAATGAATGGATTTCTCTTTTTTTTGTGCGTTCATTTTTTTTCTTTTTTAAAGACATAATAGTAATGGTGGATGGTGGTAAAGATAATGTTTGCGGTGGTTGCAATTAAAAGGCCCCACATGCCTATATGGGCATAAGAAGTGATAAAAAGAAGGAGACATCTTAAGATCGATCCATATAAGGTTCCTAGCATGGCTTCTTTGGCTTTGTTCATGGCTTGCATACTGGTTGTGAGTGGGCCTTGAATATAATGAAGAAGAAAGAATGGGGCTATTGCTTTGATGTAGGTAATTCCTTCTTTGGTGTTGTAAATTTTAGTTAAGAAAAATTCGGGAATGGTCATGAAAAGTAGGGTACAAGGGACGCCGATGATGAGGGAGAGAATCATAGCTTGTTTAATTTTATATTTGGTATAGGTATAATTGTGATTGCTGAAGGAGTTAGATATTACGGGGAGTAGGGCACTGGATATTGCCATGGTAAAGAAAGAGGGAAGGAGTAGAAGGGGGTAGACGTAGCCGTTGATGATGCCATATTCTATTGTGATGTAGTTGCTGGTATATCCTTCTAGGTGAAGGACATAGGTTAAGAGAATTGGTTCTAGAAAATAAGAGATGGATCCGATGAGGCGACTTCCTGTTGTGGGGAGGCTGATGTCTAGTAATTCTTTGAGGATGGTTTTGTCTTTTTTAAAATCGGCGGGAGAGATTCTTTGGTTTCGAGGGAGAAAAAGCATTAGGATAAGAATAGAACTTCCTTCACTTAAAATATTGATTAAAACAACTCCTGTAATAGCGATAGTTAAGGAGTAATTCATTAATTTTTTGATTAAGCTAAATGTGAGAAAGAGGCGAATGAGTTGTTCTACTATATTGGCAATGGTTGTTGGGAACATTTTTTCTTTTCCGAAGAAGTAGCCTTTTAAAATTGAGGAGATGGAAATGAATGGTAGGGTAAGTCCGATTGCCATTAGTGGGTAATAGGTTGTTTTATTGTGAAGGAGTTTATGACTTAAAAAAGGGGCTAAGAAAAAAAGGAGAAGAATAAGACAGCAGTTAAAGATGAGAATTAATGGGATTAGAGGTAGAACGATTTTTTTATGATTCTGTTTTTTTTCACTGATTAATTTTGAGATTGCGATGGGTAAGCCTAAACTAGAGAGGGTAATAAAAAGGTTAAAAGTAGGAAGAATTAAGGAGTAAATGCCTATTCCTTTGGTAGAGATGGTTCGTGTTAAGATAATTTTAATTAACATTCCTAATATTTTACTGATAAAACCACCAACGATTAGGATAATGGTTGATTTAATAAAGTTATTTTTCATAATAAAATATATGCGGGTGTTCTTTAAAATAATCTAGTAAAATGATTTAGATTAGTGTATAATTGGGGTAGGAGGTATCGCTATGGATGCTTATGTTGTGATTGTTTTTGTGTTTGGGGTTTTGATTTTAGCTATTTTGGCACTTCTTTATTTTTATAATCTGGTTGTGGTTCAATCGAGGAAAGTGGTGGCGCAGTTTGAGAATGTCCAAAAATATGTTCAAGAGGAGAGAAAATTGATTTCTTTGATGTGTGCGTTTTTGAAGAAATCTTTGGTTCACGAAGAGGATTATTTGAAGAAGTTGACTGATGCGGCAGAAGTTCTTGGACAACTTCGGTATGATGGGGATCAAGTGGAGGCGTTTTCTTTTGCGGAAAATACTTATCAAGAATTTTATCGATTAGATAAGGTTTATCCTAAGTTAGAGAAGAATGCGGAGTATTTATCTCTTCGTAATGAGGCGCAAGTTTGTCAAGAAAGATTATTTTATGCTTTGGATAGTTATCGTGAAATGGTGCATGCTTATTGGCGAATGGATGAGAAAAAGATCTTTTTTTTCATTAAGAAAGTTAGTCGATTCCCTCGCTTTTGTGTGTTTGGGGAATGATGATGCATTTTATTTATCAAGATCATGAGTATCCGGTTGAGATAATTTTTAAGAAGAATAAAAATACTTATATTCGAGTAAAAAATGGGACGGTTGAAGTTTGTACTTCGCGGTTCGTGTCAAGGCAGAGGATTTTTTCTTTATTGGAGGATAAAAAAGAAGTTATTGGCCGGATGATTGAACGAGATTATCAACAGCAGAGGAATCAAAATCTTTTTTTCTTGTTGGGTGTGCATTATGAAATTTCTTTGACGGAAGAGTTTAAAGGCGTTAAGGTTGATGAGGCGCAGCAGATGATTTATTGTTCTTCAATGTCTTCTTTGGAAAAATGGCAAGTTAATTTTATGCAAACGCTTTTTCTTCGAAAATTAGAGTATTGGGCTGCACAATTTGAAGAAGAACTTCCTCCTTTTCGTATGCGGATACGAAAGATGAAGACAAGATGGGGTGTGTGTAATGTTTCTAGGCATGTGATTACTTTGAATAGCTTGCTTCTTCGTTATGAAGAGAATTGTTTAGATTATGTGATTGTTCATGAACTTTGCCATTTTTTAGAGGCAAACCATTCGAAAAGATTTTGGGCTTATGTTTCTAAGTATTATCCCAATTATCGGGAAATTCGTAAAAAGTTAAGGAGTTGATGAAAGATGTTAATTACATCTGTTCATAATGAACATATTAAAAACTTAGCACGTCTTCAAGAGAAGAAGTATCGTGAACAAGAGGGGTTATTTTTGGTGGAGACTAAGCATCTTGTTTTGGAAGCTTATCGGGCAGGATTGTTAAAGGAATTAATTTTGGAACAAAATGAAATTTTTCCTTTGGATGTTCCTATTACTTATGTTTCTTTAGAGGTTTTAAAGAAGTTGAGTTCAACAACTACTCCTTCAAAGGTGATGGGGGTTGTTTATCGCAAGGAAGTAAGGGAAGAAATTGGGGAGAAAGTTTTGATTTTGGATCGTATTCAAGATCCTGGGAATTTGGGAACAATTATTCGTAGTGCGGTTGCTTTTAATATTGATACGATTATTTGTAGTCCGGATTGTGTTGATGTTTATAATTCAAAGGTGGTTCGTGCTAGTCAGGGGATGATGTTTCATATTCCGATTTTGGTTATGGATACGGAGAAGGTAATTGGAAAATTAAAAGAGAAATTTTATAAAATTATTGGGACTAAGGTAACGAATGGAGAGGATGTTAGAACAGCGGCTATTTATTCTCATTTTGCTTTGGTAATCGGAAATGAAGGACAAGGAATTAGTGAAAAAATAGAGGGACTTTGTGATCAATTTTTGTATATTAAGATGAATGGAAATTGTGAGAGTTTAAATGCAAGTGTTGCGGCTTCTATTTTGTTGTATGAAATTAATAATAAGTAGGTGGAGTGATGGAATATATTTATTTAGGAAAAATCGTGAATACGCATGGAATTCGAGGAGAAGTTCGTATTTTGTCTGATTTTCGGTATAAGAAAAGAATTTTTGTTCCGGGAATGTCTATTTATATTGGGAAGATGAAAGAAAAAGAAGTGATTGCTTCTTACCGAGTCCATAAAAATTTTGATATGATTACGATGAAGGGTTATACCAATATTAATGAGGTTTTAAAGTATAAGGGTTTGTCTGTTTATTTTTCGCGTCAAGATTTATCTCTTGGAAAAGATGAATTTTTGGATGAAGATTTGATTGGAATGAATGTTCTTTTTCGTGGTGAGGTGATGGGACAGGTTGAACGAATTCTTTCGGGGAAACAGAGTCAGTTGTTGGTTAAAAATGGGGATAAGTATTATTATATTCCTTATGTTTTAGGTGTTGTTTCTCGAATTGATCAACGTCAAGGAATTATTTTAGAGGATATTGATGGTTTATTTGATTTTTCTTGTTATCAGGAAAAAGAAAGATGAAGTATTTTGTAAACAAACGGGTAAAAAGATTAATGGTTTTTGATTTGATGGTATAATAGTAAGTAATGGTTAAGAGGGTGAGTTATGAAGATTGATATATTAACTTTGTTTCCTGAGATGTTTGCCGGTTTTTTAGATACCTCGATTATTAAAAGGGCAATTGATGGTCATTTTGTTCAGATTGGAATTCACAATATTAGAGATTATTCTCCTTTTAAAAATAAGCAGGTTGATGATTACCAATATGGTGGTGGCGCTGGGATGGTTTTGATGTGTGAACCTGTTTTTGCCGCGATAGAGGATATTCGCGAGAAGGATTCTTTGGTGGTGATGTTAACACCGGGTGGTGAGATATTTCAAGAGAAGACAGCGATGGCTTTTTCGAAAGTTCGGCATCTTATTCTCTTGTGTGGGCATTATGAAGGATTCGATGAGCGTATTAAGTCTATTGTAGATGTTCAAATTTCGATTGGTGAGTTTGTTTTGACGGGTGGTGAAGTTCCGGCGATGGCGATTGTGGATGCAGTAACGCGGTTAATCCCTGGAGTGATTAATGGGGAGAGTTTGGTTAGTGAAACATTTACTGATGGCTTGGTGGATTATCCTGTTTATACTAAACCGGCTGTTTATCGGGGAATGGCTGTACCGAGTGTTCTTTTGAGTGGACATCATGCAAATATTCAAAAATGGCGTTGTGAACAAAGAGAAAGATTGACCAAATTGAGAAATGGGGAATAAGGATGAAACGGAAGAACTATTATTTACATAAGGATTTAAAAACAGGGGAGATTCTTTATTTTGAGTATGATAAAATTAAGGGATTTCCTGTGATGCCTAAAACGAAAATAGAAGATGCGATTGATGTTCATAAGATTATTTTTGTTAATCCGACACTTCAAGAAAAATTACTTCGTAAGAAGGTGGAAGTAAAATTGCGTGGGTTTTATCATCTTTTAGAAGAATTTAATGATGATGGGGGTAGTAGTGGAGAAATTCAGGCTACGATTATGCAAGCGGAACATTTGAAATTGAATATTTTAACGCGGTATGTTCATTATTTTGGAAATACGTACGCGAATTTTTCGATGAGTCAGTTGCAGATGATTGTTCGTCAACTTCGAGTTTGTCTTTATCAGGCAATGCAAAGAGAACATTATCAATCGTTATTGAAGCAACAGATGAAGGATGATTTATATTATTTAGATGAGGAGAAAAATGAGAAAGGTAGGGGAAGATAATGTATTATTTTATTGGAATTAAAGGAACGGGAATGAGTGCACTTGCTGTTATTTTAAAGCAGTTGGGGTATGATGTGTGTGGTAGTGATATTGAAAAGCATTTTTTTACTGAGTCAGAGCTAATTCGTAATCATATTCCTTTTTTTGGGTATTGTGCGGATAATATTCATGAGGGGTGTACCCTTATTAAGGGTGCTTCTATTAAGGATGATAATGTTGAACTTGTTCGAGCAAGAGAATTGAATTTAAAGATTTATGAATATAATGAGATGGTTGGAATGTTGACGCAACAATTTAAAACGATTTGTATTGCTGGATGTCATGGAAAAACGACAACAACGAATATGATGGCACTTGCCTTTCGGGATGAGGGGATAAACTATTTAATTGGGGATGGTACTGGATGTGGTGATGCGAAAAATACTTATTTTGCTTTGGAGTCTTGTGAATATCAAAGGCATTTTTTGGCTTATCATCCTTATATTGCAGTAATTACGAATATTGACTTGGATCATGTAGATTATTATAAAGATATTGATGATGTAGTAGATGCTTATACCAGTTATGCTAATTTAGCTACTAAGGTAGTAATTGCTTATGGAGATGATCCTTATACAAGAACAATGAAATTAACAAAACCAGTAATTTATTTTGGGTTAAGTGACAATAATGATGTTCAGGCAAAAAATGTTATCTATAGTAAAGAAGGAATCTCTTTTGATATTGAAGATTATGGACATTTTGATTTACCATTATTTGGTCATCACCAATTATTAGATGCTCTAGCGGTAATTACTGTTGCCAAAGAAGAAAAATTACCATTTGAAGAAGTAAACAGCAACTTAAAACAATTCCATGGCGCAAAAAGAAGATTTACTGAGACAAAAGTAGGAAATAACATTATCATTGATGATTATGCTCATCATCCAAACGAGGTAAAAGCAACTATAGATGCAATTAAACAAAAATACCCAGAAAAGCATTTCGTCATTATCTTTCAACCCCATACTTTTAGCAGAACGAAAGAATTTGCTAAAGACTTGGTAGAAGTATTTAAAGAAGCCGATCAAAGTTATATTTTACCCATTCATCCAGCGCGGGAAAAACAAGATGATTATAAAGATGTAACTTCTCATTTAATTATTGATAATTTGGATACGGCACATGCACTTACTCTTTCTGATGCAAAAGTATTAAGTCAATATGATAATACCGTTTTTGCTTTCATGAGTCCGAATGATATTCATTCTTTAGAGGATGAGTTAAAAAATTTATTATTAGAAAAAGAGAAAAAATAAAAAGATGGTTTGTTTTGAGCAATGTTTTTTCTCCTCTTTTTTCTCTTTATGTTAGATGTTGGAGGAAAGATTGTTTGCTAGAAAGTCATTTCTATTTTAAAGAAAAGAAAGGGTTGGATACAATTTTTAATGAGACAGACGTTACGGATATTTATAGAAATATTGTTCTTTATTCTATTTTAAAGTTTGGTACTTTAGAGCGAGGTTATCGGGATTTACCTTTTAGTCAAAAAAGGTATTATCATGCCTTAAATTTGCTAAAAAAGATGGATATGGATCTTTATCATCTTAAGTTTAATTCTTTGGAGGAAATAGAGTCGAATTTGGCGTTGTATTGGCAACTTTATCAGGAAGTATTAGAAAATAATTTGGCTTGTATTTATGCGAATGGCGCTTTTTTAGAGAAAAGGATTTTGATGGCGATGCAGGGAATGGAAGATATTGAAAAGATTTCTTTTTTGGGAGAATTGCTCTCTTCTTGTATTTCTTATTCACAAACTTATTTTGATTATTGTTTACGGGGTCCCTCTGTTTTTCCTTATGCCTTTGATTTTAAAGATAATATTCCTGTTCCTCAGAGTGTTTATGGTACTTTAGTAATGGGGCAAGGGATTAGTGATGATATTACGAATTTATTGATTGACTTGGGAAGAAAGAGTTCTTTGGATATTCGGAAGTTATTTGTTCGTTATCATGGGTTTTTATCGAGTTTAAATGTCTTTGTTGATCATCAAAATGCTTATTTGATCGATTTGACTAGAATGATTTTAAAACAAGAGAAAAAAAAGGAATCTTTTCTTGTTTCAGCGAATACGTTGAATCGTGATTTTGCGTATCAATTTTTTTCTCCGTTGTCGTCTCGGGATTATTTGAAACCATTACCGGATTTACAGAAATTCGCGGAAAATTTTCTTCTTTCTTTGAATCAAGAAGAAGAAGGGGCTTTTATGAGGAAACTTTCTTTGAAATGAAAAGGTTTTCTTGTTGGTTAGGAAAGGAGGTTTGTTGTTGTGCAAAGATATTTTGTTCTAGATAAAAAAGATAATTTATTAGCGCTTGATCCTCGTGATGTTCATCATATTTGTCATGTGATGCGTTATTCTGTTGGAAAGAGGATTGAATGTGTTTATCAGGAAGAAGTTTTTCTTTGTGAAATTGTGGATTTAAAGTCACCATGGGTTAAGATTATTCAACCAATAGAGGTTATTCGTTCTAAAAAATCTAGCGTTTCTGTTGCGATTGGAATGGTAAAGGAACAGAAAATGGATTTAATTTTACAAAAACTTACCGAACTTGGGATTGATGAGATTATTCCGGTTGTGATGGAGAGAAGTATTGTTCGTCTTGAACCAGAGAGAGTGGATAAAAAATTAATTCGATGGAATAAAATTTGTAAAGAGGCAAGTGAGCAATCCAAGCGAAATACGATTCCTTTGGTGCACTTTCCCATTTCTGTTTTAGAATTATCTAAACTTTCTTATGAAAAAAAATTTCTTTGTAGTACAAATTTGAATCAAAAAATGGATTATCATTATTTACAGCAATTTCAAAATTGTGCTACAATGATATTTGTCATTGGTCCTGAGGGGGGGATAACTGATCGGGAGGAGGATCTTCTTCAGTCAGCTGGATACTCTTCTGTTTCTTTTGGCAACGAGATAATGAGAGTAGAAACTGCAGCAATTTATGTTGCTAGTATTACTCGGTTTATGAAGTAGGGTGATGTTTGCGTGATGGAGATTCTTTTTCTTTTTACTACTTTTTTCTTTTTCTTTTTTTGTCTTCATTTTTGGAAGGAAAATCAGGAGTTAAAGAAAAAATTAGCAAAGTATTTGAAAGAGTTTGATTGTGATTTGAAGGATGAAAAGGGAAAAGAATTAGATATGGTCTCTTCGAAGCAATTACCTCATAATGTGGTTGATGGGGCTACTTCTTTTTCAGGGGGAGATAAAAAAAATTTTCGGGATGTACAAAAGGTACTGGAGAAGAGTTGTTCTTCTCAGGAAAGGGAAGATGTTGTGGTAAAAATTCCTATAAAAGCAAATCATGATGAATGTTTTGAGAAAGATTCTTTGGAGGATGTTTCTTTGAATCAGGGGGATTCAATGATGGATTTTTCTGATTTTGTTCGAGAAAGTGAACATTTTGATTCAGTGGATCAGAATAAAGCCTCTTTTCAAAATGGGGATTATTTAGAAGATTTATCTTGTCGATTGGCTCAAGAAATTCAACCTCAGACGATTGAACTTACTGATTATGAAAAAGAGCAGGAAGATCATGCTATTATTAGTTATCAAGAACTTTTGTCAACGAAACAAGAAATTTTAAATGAACGAGAGGAAGAAAAAGAATTTTTGGAAAACTTAAAGAAATTTCGTAATCATCTGTCTTAGAAGATGTTTGATTTCATATGATTTAATATGAATAGGCAGAATCGTGAGTTATCAAAAATGATTACTATTACGGCTTTTTTGATTGGTTATGTACTGATTGATAGATTAAATAGCAATGAGCAAAATGCTCTAGGAAATTTTTTTATGTTGATTGGACAGACTTTATGTACTTCTGGTAGCGAAAATTTTCGAAGGGATTGGAAAAATGCTTCAAATCCAACAAATCAAGATGTTTTAGGAAGGATGAATCATGAAGAAGACAAAGAAATGTCTAGAGAAGATTTGATTCGTGTTTTAAAGCGGGCGAGAGATGTTTTTAGTGAAGAAGTAGATAAACTTCATTAAGTGTTTAAATTGATTTTTTTGATAAATTTATTTTGCTTTTTTAACGTAGAGTTTATTTGAAACTCTTTTTTTCTTTGCTAAAATATGGTAGAATAAATGAAGATAGGAAGAGGAATAAATATGTTTAAATGTTTGTTATTTTTGTGGAAATATAAAATATTAAAGGATCCTGTTAACTTGACTTATCATCCTAAAGAATTTTTTGTCCTTTCTAAAAATACACAAAGAAAGGTTCTTGATCAGTATTTTCAACACTTGAGTCCTGATTTTTCTATTGTTGCTTATTTTAATTCTGATGTTGCTCGCTATTATGAGGGGGCCCGGGAAGTGAACTTTTTTCATTGTTATTATTTTGATAAATTATTAATTGAACGAGATGTTAATGCGATTTCGTTCGTAGATAAATTTTTTATTGCGGAGGAGAAAGTTAATTATTTAATTGCTTATTGTTTAGATCTTTGTTTGAATCAGGGAAAACGCCTTGATATTACGCGTTTATTGGTATATCCAGATGATTTACCAAAACGGTTAAGTCAAAATGTGGATTTTATGAGTTATTTGATTCAACTGGATTATTCTTATATTAAATATCTTGTTTTTTCTGAGGAGCATATTGTTCGGCAGCGAGAACTGATTCAACTTGCGCTTGTTCGGGCACGGGAAGGTCAATTTAATTTTTCTGTTTTTTTAAAGTCGGATGGGCAATTACCGGTTATTTTGCAAAAAAATTATGATTTTGTTCTTTATTTGATCGAGAACGATGTTTGTTATACTTCTTATTTGACGAATGAAATGATGGAACAAATGACTATTTCTGCAAAAAATATTTTGGTTCAAACGATAATTACTTCTTTGAAAAAAAAGCCAGAATATTTGTCGGAAATAGAGAAAAATTTAAGTTTGGCCAGTTATTTAAATGAAGATATTCAATTTATTGGGTATTTGATTCGGGAGGATGTTCATTATATCCGGTATATTTGTTTTCATCATTTAACGCATGAGGTTCGGCAAAAGATTATTGATGAAATTACTTTTTTGTTGGAAGATAGTCAACAAGAATTTAATATTATGGATTATTCTTTTCGTTCGCTTTTCTTTGAAAACTATTCTTTTATGCGTTATCTTTTAGAACGTGATTTTCGCTGGATTGCTGTTAGTGCGGTCAATCAAAAGGAAGAGAATGATAAGTTGATTCTTCTTTATTTTAAGAAAATGTCTTTGGCTAATTATCATTTTCAATTGAAGGACTTTTTGGTCGATGGGGAATATTTAAATCATCGTTTGATTGAGAATAAAAAAATGTTTGGTTATTTGATTCAAAATGTGAAAGATATTGTTCAGTATATTGATTTTTTTCATTTGACTCATGTACGGAATGTGGTAGAGAATTTATTATTTTATATTGAAAAAAAAGATTATGAATTTTGTAATGACTATTTTTTGGTGAATGGAAAATATCCTATTGCGCTTAGTAATAGTTATCGATTTATGCGCTATGTTATTGATAAAAACTTTAATAATTTGGCTTATATTGATTTGTCGATGATTCCAGTAAAAGAAAAAACTAGAATTATTAATTATGCTTTTCGAATGGTGTATTATATTCGCGGAAATAATCGTCGACTTAATTTTGATTTAGATGGTTATTTTCGAAATAGTGAAGTGCTTCAAGATCCTTATTTTCAGGAATGTTTAAATAGTTTATGATGATTTTTCCTCAGATTTTGTTTCGTTTTGGGAGAATTGGATTTACATTTTTTAAAAATATGTTAAAATAAGAAGCAAGTTTGGGGGAATATTGATGAAAAATCATGAAAAATTTTATGAAAAACTTCAGCATTTATTAGTAATTGAAATGCGGATTTATGAAGTTTATTGTGCGTTAGTGAAGTGTCGGGTTCAAAATCAGAGGGATCAGTATTTTGAAAATATTGAAAATTTAAAATTATGTGTGTCTGTTGAGAATGCGGAAATGCAGGATATTTCTGTTGCATTAAAAGATATTGAAAAGTTTGATCATGAATTGAATCGGGTGATTGAAAATTCTGATATTTTAGATAAGAATGCTTTAGAATTTATTCGTAGGCGAATTTTTAACTATTTTGTCAGTTGTCGTCATATGAATCCTTTTGTATCTATGGAAAGGGAAGAGGCTAAGTTTTTGGAGGAATATCTGGAAGTTAATGTTCAAAGACGAATTGATTTTTCAAGGTTGAGTTTAGATTTTTATGAGCGTTGTTTAGGGCATTTCTCTGATGATGATATGATGCGAGAAAAAATTCTTCGGTTTCAATACTTGGCGATTATTTTTGCTTTTAAACAATTAGAGTTTGATTTTTTAGGGAAAAGTTTTCTTTTGGATGATCTAGAACCTGAAGGAAGAAGACGTTGTGTTTCATTTTCTTTAAATGAAAAGATGGTGAATGAAATTTATTTTAAAAAAGGGAGTGAAGATTTAAATCGTGCTTTGTCGGTTCTTTTGACTCCTGGTGTTAGTGAAGAGAAGGCGCGGTCTCGGTATCGATTTTATTTCTTAGAACAGCTTGGGCTATTGGAAGTTAATTTTTGTTTGCTTTCGAAAGAGGAAATGTTTAGTGTTGCTTATACCCTTTATAAGGAAATATTTGAGAATCCCGCTTATCAGGATGATGCTCTTCTTCATGAACATTTGGTGTGGATTAATGATAGTATTAGTCGGGGACTAGATCGGGTGAATGATCGAGAAAATTCTCGGTTACGAGAAAAGGTAAAAAATTAAATCGATTTTTCTCTTTGCATTCTTGTACTAGATCAGGTAATTTTGAGAGGTTCTTTGAACCGTGATCAAAATTTGCTTGATTCAAAATTTTGCGAACTTAAGAGAATTGCATCTAAATTTTTAGGTGTGATTTTTTTTCTTCTTCTTTTTCTAACCGTTTAGAAACCTTGAGAAATCAATTGTGGACTTAATTTTATTTTTCTTTGGTGTTGGGCTTTAATTGAAGGCATCTTTAGTTTGGATGGTTTTTGAAGTTTAAAAGTACTTAATCATTATTTTATAAGGGGTTAGAGAAGTTTTTTATTCAAGTGATTAAACTTTAGGCGTTCTTAAATTTTTTCTTTTGATGATTTGTTTGGTTGATCCGTTTTTAATTTACTATTAATTAAATTTCTCCTATGAAATTTATTTCATGATATAATGATATTGAACTTAAGATACTTTGGGGAAAAGATTTTTGAGTAATTTTTAACTTAGGGTATTTGATGAGTTATTTTTATCTTTTTGATTAATGATATTTGAGGTGATTTTTATTTGAAGTTAGTAGTGATGGCAGCAGGAATGGGGAGTCGTTTTGGTGGGTTGAAACAACTTACACCGGTTGGACCGAATGGAGAGTTTTTGATTGATTATTCTATTTATGATGCAATGAAAGCGGGGGTTCGGGAAGTTGTTTTTGTGATTCGAAGGGAAATGGAACAGATGTTTTTAGAAACGATTGGAAAACGGCTAAAGCAATGGATTCCGGTTACTTATGTATTTCAAGAACTTTCTGATATTCCGATTTCGGTTATGGTAACACGCAAAAAACCTTGGGGAACTGGTCAAGCTCTTTTAGCGGCTAGAGATGTTGTTTCTGAACTTTTTATTGTGATTAATGCGGATGATTTTTATGGTCGCGATGCTTTTTTACAATTAGGCAATTTTTTGAATCAGTCCAATCAAGAAAATTGTTATGGAATGGTTGGCTATTCTTTGGAGAATACGTTGAGCAAATATGGTAGTGTTTCGAGGGGAATTTGTTCTCTTGAGGGAGGTTTTCTAAAAAAAATAGAAGAGTGTACGAAAATAGAACGTCAGGGACATAAAATTGTTTCTATTTCGGAAGGAAAGAGGCGTGAATTGTCTGGACAAGAGGTTGTTTCTGTGAATTTGTTTGGTTTTCGGCCCTCAGTTTTTGCAGAAGCACAATCTTATTTTCAGGAATTTTTGGCGGATCAGGAAAATTTAGAGCACCAGGAATTTTATTTACCTTCGGTGGTTCAACGGGTGATAGATGAAGGAAAAGAAAAAGTTTTGGTATTATCGACAACTTCTTCTTTTGCGGGAATGACTTATTTAGATGATTTAGAAAATTTGAAAGAATATATTAAAGGGCTGATTGAAAATGGAATTTATCCAGAGAAATTATGGGAGGAAGAAGTGTTATGAAAGAGAAAAAACGAGCGCTCGTCGTTGTTAGTGTTCTTATTATTTTAATGATTTGTGTGGCTTTTACCGTAAGGACTTTTCAAAATGATACGTTTTATACGATAAAAGTAGGAGAATCTATTGTAAAAAATGGTCTTGATATGAAGGATCATTTCTCTATTCATTCTTTGAATTATACTTATCCCCATTGGCTTTATGATATTATTGTTTATCGGATTTATCAATGGGGTGGATTTCAGGGGTTATATCAGAGTGCAATATTGATTTTTATGGGAATTGGCATTATTTTTTATTTTGCTAATTTAAAACGAAATAAAAGTTATTTTGTTAGTTTATTATTTAGTATTTTAGCAATGATTATGTTGGCTCGATTTGTTGCGGTTCGGGCCCAACTGGTTACTTATTTACTATTTTTAATTGAGATTATTTTGATTGAAAAATTATTGAGTGATGGAAAAAAATGGGCAATGATAGGGTTGTTTTTGCTCAATATTCTTATTGCTAATTTGCATGCAGCAGTATGGCCATTTTATTTTATTTTAATGTTGCCTTATTTGGTAGAGTATTTTCTTTCGTGGGGAATTTCTAAGATTAAAAAACCACCTCGTTTTGGTGTTTTTGTTCGAAGAATCGAGCTGGTTTCTTCAGAAAATATCAAATATTTGATTATTGTTTTTCTTCTTGGTTTGTTTCTGGGATTACTTACTCCAATTGGAGATGTTCCGTATACTTATTTTGTTAAGATTTTGCAAGGGGATACGATGAAGTATATTAATGAACATAAGCCACTGGTTTTAATTGAAAATTTCTTTGTGATTGGTTATTTGTTGATTTTACTTATTCCTCTTATTTTCACAAAGGTTCGTATTCGTCTATCTGATTTTTTGATGATTGGTGGGCTATTGTTTATGTCGTTTTTGTCTGTGCGACATGTTGCTTTGCTTGCTGTTATTGGAATGTTTTATTTATGTCGTTTGATTTGTAATATTGGATTTATTCATGGGGATCATGCTTTAGACTTTGATTTGCCATGGTATAGTTTGTTTGTTGTGTTTGTTACCATTATGGTTACGTCAGCTATTGTTTATAATATTAATTATAAAGAAGAGTTTATTGATACAAATACTTATCCTGTTGCGATGGCCGATTATATTAAAAAGAATTTTGATGTAGGGACAATTCGGTTGTATAATGAATATGACTTTGGGAGTTATTTAATTTATCAAGATATTCCTGTGTTTGTTGATTCAAGGAGTGATTTATATACGAAACCTTTTAATCATAAAGATGATATTTTTGATGAATCAATGAAGATTACGGAAAAGTATGGAAGAATTTTTCAAAAGTATGAGATTACGCATATTTTGACTTATAAAGATACAGATTTAAATCAGATATTAGCGGCTTCTTCTAATTATGAACTTCTTCATAAGGAAGGAAGATTTATGCTTTATCAGTATTTGGCACAAGGAGAAAAGACGGAATAGGTTTGAGAGAATTTAAATTTTTCTATTTTTTTAGAAATTTTTCTAATTCTGCATAACTCTTATATAAATTTAGAGAAGTGATTTTTTCTTCGTTAATTAAATGGTTATATTGAATTAACCATTTTTTTCTTTTTTTATATCGTAAAACGGAAGGAATGTTTTGTTTTAAGTGAATTTTTTCTAAAGTTAATCTTTGCGTTTTGATTTCTAATATCTTAATTTTTTCTAGAATATTTTCATAATCGTATTTGGTCATATTTTTACCATCTCCATTTAATTTGTTACCTAACAAATTTTAACATATTTCTCAAAAAATAGGAATTTATTCTCTTGAAAGGTGAAGTTTGGTTGTGGGAAGTACAGAGTTTAACTGGTGGTTAGTTTTTTTGCTTTCTTTTCTTGGTGGGCGTATAATACTTTCGTCGGAGGGATTTTATGGTGAAAGTTAGTGTAATTGTTCCGATTTATAATCAAGAAAAATATTTAGCGTCTTGTTTGACTTCTTTAATGCGGCAACGTCTTGATGATATGGAATTTATTCTTATTGATGATGCTTCTTCTGATCAGTCTTATTCGATTATGAAGAAGTATGCTGCACGGGATAAAAGAATGCATATTTATCATTTAGAACATAATCAAGGTGTTGGGGCGGTTCGCAATATGGGGTTTACGCTTGCTCGAGGAGAGTATATTGGTTTTGTTGATAGTGATGATTATATTGGGCCAACGATGTATCAATATATGGTTGCTGCTGCGGAGGAGATGCAAGCTGATTTAGTTGAAACGGGTTTAAAATTTGTTTTAGATGATCAATTTCTTGATCAGGATTTGGATTATGCGGTTTCTAAGACGGGTTATTTTTTATCTTCTCCTTCTAAGCAGTGGTTGCTTGATTTAAGTCCGTCTGTTTGTAATAAGTTGTTTAAAAGGAGTTTGCTTGTTTTAGAAAAATTTGCGGAGGATGTTTTATGGGAAGACTTGCTATTTACGGTTAAGGTTGGGGTAAAAGCAAATGGTGTCCTTTTTATGAATAATCCAGATTATTTTTATCGAAGGAGAGTTTTTGAAGGGAGATCTTCTCTTAATTATCACAAGAATAATCAAATATTTTCTATTTTTAAAATTACTGATCAATTTTTTTCTTTTGATGATTTATCTGCTTCTTATCAAAAAACGTTAGAGATGATTAGTGTTACGGCTATTTTTACTAGGATAGAAGAGATGTCTTATTGGGAGATTTCTGATCAAACCAAACAAGAGATTTTAGAGAGATTTTTTTCCATGATATTTGTTCGTTATGGAAGTTTGGAGGATTTGGATTTTTCTTTATTGAGTTCAAGAGTTCGTTTGGATTGGCTTTATTTATATCAAGATTATGTGAGGAAAGAGCAAGATGCGCAAAAAAAGTGTAAATTTTTAAAAAAGGGAGAATAAAGATTGACTTTAATTTCTTTCTCTTTATATAATGAGGATGGTGGAAAGTGAGAGTGGGTTTTATATGAAAAGAGAAAATTTACAACGGATTTTTAATGTGATTACGATGATTACGACAATCTTTTTAATTGCTTTTATTTTATATGCTTTTAAGTTAGGGATACTTGGGGATCGAATGGTGTTGGTCCGCTATATGAAAAAATTTGGTGTTTTTGCTTGTTTGTTTTTTATTTTGTTGCAGATAGGGCAAGTTATTTTTCCCATTATTCCTGGTGGTGCAAGTTGTCTTGCGGGGGTTCTTGCTTTTGGTCCCGTACGAGGATTCATTTACAATTATATTAGTCTTGTTTTGGGATCTGCTGTTGCTTTCTTTTTATCTAGGAATTATGGTATGCGGGTTGTCGAAAAATTTTTTTCACAAGAAATTATTGATAAATATATGAAGTATATTCGGAATAATCAGTTTATGAAGATCTTTTTTTGGGGAATTTTTTTACCAGGGCTTCCTGATGATTTATTGTGCTATATTGCTGGACTTAGTTCGATGTCGTGGAAAACTTTTCTTTTGATTATTTTGGTAGGTAAACCATTTGCTTTAATTTTTTATAGTTTATTTGTTTCGGCTCTTTAATTTTTTTTAGTTTTATGCTACAATACTTGTAATTTTTGGGGGTGGTTTTATGAAAAATAAGATTTCTAAGAATTTGTTGATTCGTTATGTAAATGGGGATATGATTGAGGATGTCGAAAAATTAGAAAGTGATCCCAAGTTTATGAAAGAAGTTTTTCTTTTTACGCGTGATAAGAAGATGTATGCTTTGTGTTCTGATGAGGTTCGGGGAAACGCTACGTTTGTTTTGTTTTTGTTTCGTTTGTTTCCTCTTGATAAAGCATTTTTGGTAGAGGTTGCTAATGGTTATTTTGCTCTTTCCAAGAAAGAAGATGTTGCTTCTTTGGAAATTTATATTTTACTTAGTAATTTGTTAAAAGAAGCGGATCTTGGATGTAGTGAAGAGATGGATATTATGATCGCACGCTGTCATGCGGTTACGGAGTCGATGTTATTTCAAACAAAGAGTGCAATCAATATCGCGATTTCAGAAGTAAGTGATTTGTCAGTTTGTCAAGAATTGGGGTTAGGTTTTTCTTTGGTAAATGAACAATTTTTTTCTCATGAGGTGATTTTAGATTTTTTTGCTAAGAGTTATTTGCATGATATTTTTAAGAAAAATCAAGAGGGGACTTTTGAGGATATTTTGCATCAAAAATTTGCTCATTTTGAAAAACTTAAGGGAAAAGAGATTCAGAAGTTTTTACTTTCTTATATTTCTTCTTTTGATCAAGAGTTATCTTGGTATGTTGGGGATCATATTTATCTTTTAGATGATTTTTTGAAGATTGCTTTTCAAATTATTACGAATTGGAAGAATTATTCTTATCATCGTTTTCATGCTTTAGTGGAATGTTTTGAGATGGAGGCTAATGATGCGATTGAGAAATTTGCTTCTCGTTATGGTTTTCTTGATTATTGTATTCATTTAGATAAAATGAATTTGGGACTTCCTTATTCTTTGATTGAGTTGTATTTTGGCTTTGTTTATCATGATGATACTTTAGATGATCTGATGGAGCAGGAGTTATGTGTTCAGGATTTTCGTTGTTTGAAAGAAATTGTTCGGCTTGCAACGGAGATTTTTCTTAAAGGAAATTTAGTTTTGCCTGAGGATGATTATTTGATTAAGCATTCGGATACAAAGACTAAGATTCTTAGTTTTGAGTAGTTTTTTTAAAACGTAAGGTGCATTTTTGGAATGTGCTTTTTTTGTGGGTGATTTTTTTTTGAAGTATTTTTCTTAACTCGACAATATTTGGGACTTTTTGTTTATATATTATTAGTGGGTGATGATATGGGGCGGCATATGACTTTAAAGAATCCTAAACGGCGACGCAGATTTTGGCGGATGAAAGTGTTTATTTTTCTTTTTTTCATTTATATTGGATTTTCTGCTACGTTTTATTATTCGGTTCGACGACAACGGAGAGTTTCAAATGAAGAATTTATTAATTTGTTGGTATCGACGGGGAATGCGAATATTTTGTCTCGGTATCAGACAACTAATTTAGTGAATGCTACAATGAAGTTTTTGTTTCAAATTGATTTTCGGAATCCTAAGACGATTTTGAATAGTAGTATTTTGCGGTATGTTGGGGGAAGTGAGGAGAAAAAGAAGATACAGCTTGAATATAATGATGATTATAGTAATATGGAGGAACTTAAGGGGGTTAGTGATTATATAGAGGATCCTAATCCTAGTACACAATCTTCACCAATTATTTATCTTTATAATTCTCATCAGTTAGAGAACTATGCTAATCATAATTTAGATATTTATGGGATTACTCCTAATGTGATGATGGCAAGTTATGTTTTGCGAGAAAATTTGAGTAAGCTTGGAATTTCTTCTTTGGTTGAGGAGACGAATATGAGTGATGTTTTGGCAAGTAAGGGGTGGAATTATTCAAGGTCTTATGATGTATCTAGAATTTCTCTTTTAGAAAAGAAGAAGCAATATACGAGTTTGAAATATTTTATTGATTTGCATCGGGATAGTGTAGATAAGAAGTATACGACGACTCAAATTGGAGATAAGAATTATGCAAAGATTCTTTTTGTTGTTGGTCAAGATTATTCGGGATGGGAAGAGAATTATCGAGTTGCTTTGTCGATGAATCAAATGTTTGATCAGTATTATCCTGGTTTATCACGAGGGATTATGTTGAAGACTGGTTTGAAGGTAAATGGGGTTTATAATCAAGATGTGAGTGTAAATACTTTGTTATTTGAAGTTGGTGGGGTTGATAATGATATTGAAGAAGTCTATCATACGGTTTCTGCTATGGCGGATGTTTTGGCCCGTTATGTAAAGGGGGAGAGATAGGGGTGCACAATCGGTTTTTGTTGAAAGTGGTGATGTTGAGTTTGCTTTTTGCTTTTTTTAGTGCTTATTTGCTTGAAAAAACGGGATATTATGAGTATCATTTGCAACAGAAAAAGACTCTTACAGAGAAAGAAATACAAAAATTTGAAAAAGATATCGAGGAGGGGAATAAGATTGATTTAGAGGATTATCTTTCCCAGACGAATGTAGATTATTCTAATTCGTTGACGAAAACAACTAGTACAATTAGTTTAAAGATGAATCAGTATTTAAAGACTTTTTTAAAAGATGGGTTTCGCGTTTTAGAGCGTTTTGTGAAGTGAGGGTTGTGTACTTTACATTTGTTTGTATATTTTGTTTAATGGTGTGGTATTTGTGGACTTATTGAAAAAGTCGTGTTACGATTATTGGGTGGAAGAGGTGAGGATAATGAGAGCAAATAAGAAGAAAAAAGTATGGTTTATTGATAAAATTTTATTTTTATTTCTTTTGGTTGCATCACTTTTTTTGATGGGTAATTTACTTTTTTTGAATGTTCTTAGTAATTTTTATTTATTTTTGGTGATATTTTTCCTTATTGCTGTGAATTTACTTTTTTTCAAAATGGTGTTTTGGGGAAAGCGGAAAGGTATTTCTCGTTTTTTTCTGATTTTGTTGATTTTGATTTTGGGTCTTGTTGATTTTTATCTTGGTAAGACGACGGGACTTCTTAGTCGTTTGAATTTAAATTATAAGACATATAATTATTCTGTTGTGGTAATGAAAGAGAGTTCTTACCATCGTCTTAAAGATATTTCAGGAAAGAAACTTGGCTATTACGATAGTGGAAGTGAAGAAGTTAGCAAAGCTTTGAATAAGGTGATGCGAAAGGAAGAGTTATCTAAAGTGGGGTATGAGGATACGGAGAAGTTAGCGCAAGCTTTGTTGGATGGAACGGTGGATTCTATTTTGATTGAAAATTCTTATTTGGAGATTTTAAATGAGAATGTTGTTGCTGATGGACAGGGGTTTAAGTCGCTTGTTCGAACCATTTATTCTTTTGTGATTGTTCAGCAAACGAATGATATTTCCCGGGATATTAATGTAACAAAGACCCCGTTTAGTATTTATATTAGTGGAATTGATACTTATGGAGAAATTTCTAGTGTGTCAAGAAGTGATGTTAATATGGTGGTTACGGTTAATCCGGAGACAAGGCAGATATTAATGACTTCTATTCCGAGGGATTATTACGTTCAGTTGCATGGGAAGAGTGGATATAAGGATAAGCTGACTCATGCTGGATTGTATGGGATTGATATGTCTATTCAAACGATTGAGGATCTGTTGGATATTAAGATTAATTACTATGTAAAGGTTAATTTTAGTAGTGTTGTAGATATCGTTAATGCGATTGGAGGAGTGAATGTTTATTCTGATTATACGTTTACTTCTATTGATAATTATCATTATACGAAAGGATATAATGCGGTTAATGGAGAGGAGGCTTTATCGTTTGCTAGAGAGCGAAAGGCTTTTGCGACGGGAGATCGACAGAGAGTTTTAGATCAGCAAGCTTTATTGCGGGCGATATTTGAGAAATGTACGAGTAAGGAAATTATTGTAAAATATAGTAAATTGTTGGATTCTCTTCAGAATAGTTTTGTTACGAATATGAAAATGTCACGTTTAACTTCTTTAATTAAATTACAGTTATCCAAAAATTATGATTGGAATATTGTGACGAATAGTTTAAATGGAAGTGATGCCAAAAATTATACTTATTCTGCTCCATCTACGCGAGCTTATGTTATGGAGCCAGAAGAAGATAGTGTTTCCTATGCTCATCAGTTGATTCAAAAAGTTTTGGAAGGAGAAAAATTAGATAAAGAAACGGTTGTGGCAGATAGTTCGAAGGCTAATCGTGTTACGAAAAAAGATACATCGGACAGTAGTGTGGTGGATAAAAAGGATGATTCTGTGGAAACCAAAAGTTCTTCTGATAATACGGAAAAGTTGGTTTTGAAGTTAGGAAAAAGTGAAGTTGCCTATCAACGGGTGATTGAAAAGGATGGAAAATTTAATGACTTTACTTATTATGGTTATACTTTACTTTATCAAGGAGTTGATGTGAGTAAAAATAGTGGAGTTCGGGAAAGTTTTAAAGTAAATGGTTCTACTTTCAATCAGTATGGGCAATTGATTTCTTATATGAATGAGTTGAAAGCGGGAACTTATACGATTGTTTATGAAATTGTTTATCAGGGATATGTTGTTCGAGAAAATCAGAAAGTTGTGATTACTGAGGTGGATAAGCGGAATGATTCTGATGAAGATTTGCGGGATGATAAAGATGAAGATTCTTCTGATTTGAAGAATGATGATGGGGATCATGCGGAGTATCCTAGTGAAGGGGAAGATTAATTCTTTACCTTTATAACAGTACTTTTTTAGAATAAATAGAAAAGTTATTGGTATTTTCTTGTTTATTTTCAATTTTTCTGTTGGTTTAGTGGAGGATAAAAATGTTGAAAATCACATCTAAAGTTTGGATGTGATTTTTTATGGTTCTTTGGAATTTGATGGATTTAGCAAAAAATTGTTATAAAGTGAGTTAAGATTTGTTTAAATTTTTTAGTATAGTTTCGTTTTCATTCTCTTTTGGAATAAGATTAAGAAAAATAAAATATAATTCCTCTTTAGATGAAATTTTTTTGTGGTCTGTTGAATTTTAAAGAATTGATTTAGTCCTTTAAATTTTGGAGGCGACGTATTCTTGTTTTCTTTTATTGGTGAAGGCTTTTTGTGATATAATGAAAAGAGATATGGTGGGTGATAAAGCGATGTTTTATCGAGTGAAAAATGGTAGTGTTTCTCTTTCGGGTGATGTTATTTTAGAAAATGTTGATTTTTGTTGTAAAGATAAAGATAAGATTGGATTAGTTGGGCGAAATGGGAGTGGAAAAACAACTTTTTTGAAAACGATGATTGGAGAGTATTCTTTTTCAGATGGTTACGATAAGGTTGTTGTCGAGTGTTCTTCTGATTTTAAGATTGGTTATGTTGAACAGGATATTTCTCATTTATCTTCGATTTTGATGATTGATTATATTCGAGATGCTTATCCAGAGATTCTTTCTCTTGAGCGGCAGATTTCTAAGTGTGAACAAAAACTTACCGGAGAGTATCAAGAAGAGGTGTGGAATAAGTATCAAAGTCTTTTGGATCAGTATCGTAATTTAGGTGGGTACTCGTATCAAAAGGAATATGAAAATGCGCTTTTGAAATTTGGATTTCATGAAGAAGATAAGGAGAAATGTTTGAAAGCATTTTCGGGAGGGCAGTTGACGAAGCTTTCTTTGTTGAGATTGTTACTTTCTAAACCGGATTTGCTTCTTTTAGATGAACCAACCAATCACTTGGATATGGAAGGAATTGAGTGGCTGGAAGAGTATTTGAGGGGCTATGGAAGGGCTTTTATTGTGGTTTCTCATGATCGAATGTTTTTGGATCGGGTTTGTCTTACTATTTATGAAATTTCTTATGGGACATTTAAACGATATTCGGGAAATTATTCTTCTTTTCTTCAACAAAAACAGGAGAATTATGAAAAAGAATTGCGTGACTATGAGAGACAACAGAAAGAAATTGCTAGGCTTCAGGCGATTGCTGATCGATTTCGTTATAAACCAACGAAGGCGAAAATGGCTTTGTCTAAATTGAAGCAGATTGAGCGAATGTTGAAATTGGATAAACCAAAACGGTCGGAAGAAAAGACCTTTTCTCTTCAACTTTTAACGGGGGAAAAGAGTTATCAAGATGTTTTAAAGGTGAAAAATTTAAGTGTTGGTTATGATAGAGAATTATGTTCTTTTGATTTTCAGTTGATGAGAGGAGATAAACTGGGAATTATTGGGGCAAATGGTACGGGGAAATCGACATTCTTAAAAACCTTGATGGGGGAAATTCCTCCTTTGAAGGGAAAATTTCGATTTGGAGAAAAAGTTCGAATTGGTTATTTTTCTCAAAATTTTGATCATTTAGGATTGGCGCATACTGTTTATGAGGAAGTTAATTCATCTTTTCCTTTGATGTCGTCTAGTTCTATTCGTTCTTTACTTGGGGCTTTTTCTTTTTCAGGGGATGATGTTTTTAAAATCGTTCGTGATTTGTCTGGTGGAGAAAAAGTTCGTCTTAGTTTGTGTAAAATTTTTGCGACTCGACCTAATGTTTTAATTTTGGATGAGCCTACTAATCATTTGGATATTTCTAGTCGAGAGACGATCGAAAAAATTTTATGTCAGTATTCTGGGACACTTTTGTTGGTTAGTCATGATCGATATTTGATTAATTTGGTATGTCGTCAGGTGTTAGTGTTAGGGGATGGGAGATCAAAAATTTATCCGTATGGTTATTCTGAATATTTAGAGAAAAAAAGTTTAAGTGTGGAAAATACTTCAGGAGTTGTTGATACACCAATGGTGTTTGTAAAGAAGAAAAAAGGTAAAGATATGATTTCAAAAGATAAATTGTTGCAAAAAATGGAACGCGGAATTGATCGATTAGAAAAGGAGATTCAATTTTTGCAGGAAGAATCTTTTCGGGAAGAAAATTACCTGAATAAGAAAAAAATGGAAGAGATTCAATATCAGTTGGAGGAGAAGCAGAAAAAATTAGAAGAAAAGATGGGAGAATGGGAAAAATTAATGGAAGAAGTCAGAAAATAATTCCTGGAATTTTTTTCTTTTTTGCTCGTAGTATTTTTATTTTGTTTATGATATACTTTGTTTAGTGAGGAGAGATGAAAAATGAAATTGGGAAATATTTTATGGGGCCTTGTGTTGATTAGTTTAGGAATTATTTTGGGAATTAATGCTTTAGGTATTTTTTATATTGATATTTTCTTTGCGGGATGGTGGACGCTATTTATTATTGTTCCTTGTTTTATTGGACTTTTAGGAAGTCAAGATAAGCTTTGGAATTTGATTGGCTTGTTGATTGGGGTTTTACTACTTTTGGGATGTAATGATATTATTGATTTTGTTTTGATTTGGAAGTTGATAGTTCCCATTATTTTGATTATGGTAGGAATTTCTTGTATTTTTAAAAATACTTCTTTTAAAGAGAAGGTGGTGATCAATAAGTCTCAAGATAATGAGTATGTTGCCGTTTTTGCGGGACAAAATTTGGATTTTGCTCATGAAGAATTTAAAGGATGTCAGTTGACTTCTCTTTTTGGGGGAATTCAATGTCATTTAAAAGAGGCGAAGATTGTTGATCAAAGTGTGATTGAGGTACGTTCTATTTTTGGAGGAACAGTGATTTTTGTTCCAGATGATGTAGAGGTTAAGGTTGCGGCTACTCCAATTTTTGGTGGGATATCACAAAAAAGGTCAAATCCTCATGACGCGAAAAAAACAATTTATATTCGTGCTTTGTGTATTTTTGGTGGGGTAGAGATTCGCTCGTGAGTGATTTAAAAGCAATTGATTAGTTAGATTTATTGCTTTTTCTTTTAATTTTTATGATGGTAAGAAAGGATTGATGTTTATGCTTTTTGAAGAAGTGATTCGTTGTAGGACGGCGACAAGAAAGTTTGAAGATACTTTTGTAGAGAGGGAAAAAGTTGAAAAAATTTTAGAAGCGGGAAGATTGGCTCCGACGGCTAAAAATATGCAGCCGCAGAAAGTGTTTGTTATTGCAAGTGAAAATGGATTGTTGAAGGTAGATAAAGCTAGTCCTTGTCGTTATCATGCTCCTTTGGTATTGCTGGTTTGTAGTGATAAGAGTGTGGCTTTTCAAAAAGATGGGCATTCAACGTATGAAATGGATGCGGTAATTGTTGCTACGCATATGATGCTAGAGGCAACAAATTTGGGAGTGGATAATGTTTGGGTAGAGATGTTTGATAGAAATATTTTAAAGAAAGAATTTAATTTAAAAGATCCTTTAGAACCAATATGTTTGTTGATGTTGGGTTATCGAGCAAGTGATTGTCCGGTTAATCCAATGCATGAAGTGAGAAATCCAATTTCTGAGATGGTAGAGTATGTTTAATAAAAAAACTGATATTCTTTGGAATGAAGTATCAGTTTTTCTTTTATTTTATTAAAATACTTATTAGATTTTATCTTATTTTAAAGATATTTTTTAGTAAGTATTTTTTATCAAAAATATGTGAGTTGGATACATTTTTGATGACAACTAGGATAGTGGATGTTTTTTTATTATACAAGTTAAATACAACTTCTTAATGACTTAGATACTAGTTATGCATATATTATTTTAGTAAGTGAAGGAGTTGTTTTAATTTGGGACTCTTTTGTTTATGAATGGTTTTCATTTTAGAATCATTTTAAAAGTGCTTCTCTTTATTTTAAAATCAGAAGAGAATTTAAAAAATATCTAGAAAGTAGATAAATATTTTGCTATAATAATGTTAATTTAGAGGGGATGATGAAAAAGAATATTAGATGTTAAAAATTTAAGAAAGTCGAGGAGTGAGAAAATGAAAAAAAAGAATAATGGTTTATTTATTTTGGTTTTATGTTTAATTATTTTATTGGGAAGTACAATTTTTTTGTTAGAAGTTGCAAAATATCCTAAAGATGGACGTGATGATGAGAAGAAAGAGGAAGTATCTAGGAAATTAGAAGAAAGTGATATTCGTAAGTATGAGAAAGATTTTAGTTCATTACTTGTTTATACGATGGTAAATAATGAGATTAAAAATGGAAGTTATGAACTGGTTAAAGATAAAAATTTGTTAGAGGATATAGAAAGTAGGCAGTATTTTGCTTTAGATTATTTGATGAATACAAATCAAAAACAGTTTATTATTGTAAATGGATTTAATCATGAAAGAGATGATACATTAAATGCTACGGATGATGGTGTTCTTCTTTATTATAAAAAAGATGGATTTCAAAGTACTTATCAAGAAATCTTTGGGGAGGATTTTGATTTATCGAAGAGAAAAGTAAGTGCTGCTAATAATCGCTATGATTTATCGCTTGATTATCTTTATTACGATAGTAAATTAAGTGGGATGAACGGAGTTAGTGCTACTATTTTGATAGATAAATTAGAAAGTAATAAGGCTTATGTTACTATAGAATATAGTGATAGGATGCAGGAGTTATTATCTAGAAAGAATGATAGTGGTATTATTACTTTTTCTAGTAAAGGAAGCAACTTTTATTTAAAAGAGTTTAAATTAATATAGAAAGATAATTTTTCAGTATTTTTAATTGAAGAAGATGAAAAAAATCTTCTTTTTTGTTATAATTTTATCAATTATTCTTTTAAGATTAATTTAAGAATACTGATTTATATTAAGCAAAGGTGATAAAGATGAAAATATTAATTATTGAAGATGAATATAACTTAGCAGATGCCCTTTCAAGTGTTTTAAAAGAAGAAAAATATTTTGTTGAAATAAATACTGATGGAGAAGAAGGACTAAATAATGCATTATCTGGAATTTATGATTTAATTATTCTAGATGTTATGTTACCTCATGTAAATGGCTTTGAAATTTTAAAAAAAATAAGAATAGAAAAAATTGATACCAAAGTAATAATGCTAACTGCAAAAGCAAATATCGATGATAAAATGCAAGGTTTTAACTATGGAGCTGATGATTACTTAACCAAACCTTTTTATATGGAAGAATTATTAGCTAGAGTAAATTTACAATTAAGAAAAAAAACTAATCTAGAAAATTCAAACAAATTAGAAGTAGGAGATATTACATTAGATATCTCTAAAATGGAATTAAGCAGTTTAAAAACAAATGAAAGTATCAATGTAATAGGAAAAGAATTCCAATTATTAGAATTATTTATGCGTCACAAAAATCAAGTATTAGAAAAAGAACAAATATTTATTAAAATATGGGGTTACGACTCAGAAAGTGATATGAATACATTAGAAGCATACATTTCTTTTCTTCGTAAAAAATTAAAATTACTAGAATCTAAAATTAACATTAAAAGTATTAGAAATATTGGCTATAAATTCGAGGTGCTAGAAAAATGAAAAAACTAAAAATTAAAGTATTTTCTACTATCTTCATCATATTAACAATTTTTGTCATTTTTGTATTAGGAATAAATCAATATCAAAACTATAATATGCAACAAAAATCTATTCATAATGTTTTAAATAAATTACCAAATAGTCTAGAAGATAAAAATCCTCCTCCTAAAAAAGAACAAGAAGATACTCATAATAAAGGAAATAAATTTTTTCTAGACTTTACAGTATATACAGTAATTCTAGATGATAATGGAAATTATCTTGACTTAATTAATCATAGTGAAAATAATGTTGATACTCAAAAAATAAAAAAACTTGTTTCTACTCTTGTAAAAAATCATAAAGAAAATTTGCATATAGGAAATCTTTACCTAGAAAAATATTCTTATTGTTTTTCTCAAAATAATACATTAACAATTATTGATAATACACTCATTCAAGACAAATTAATTAAAAGTCTAATAAGTAGTGTTTTTCTCTTTATTACAATAGAAATAATCGTAATTATTCTCTCTTACTTTTTAACAAAATGGATAATCCAACCAGTAATAACAAGTTTTCAAAAACAAAAAGAATTTATTGAAGATGCCTCACATGAATTAAAGACACCACTTTCTGTAATTTTAGCAAGTACAGATGCTTATTTCATCAAAAAAGAAGATAGATGGGTAAAAAATATTCAAGAAGAAGCAAGTCGAATGACAAAGCTAGTATTAGAGATGCTAGAACTTGCAAAAACAGATAAAATTACCAAAGAAGTTTATACAAAGGAAAATTTATCTACTATTCTAGAGAAAAATATTTTAACCTTTGAAAGTATGATGTTTGATAAAAAAATTAAATTAACCACTACCATCGAAAAAGATATTTATTTACTTATGATAAAAGAACAGATAGAAAAGTTAATTCATATTCTACTAGACAATGCTGTAGAACACAGCCAAAAAGAAGGAGAAATTATAGTACTATTAGAAAAAAATAATAAAGAAATTATCCTTGAAGTAAAAAATAAAGGATTACCAATAAAAAAAGGTGAAGAAAAAAATATTTTTGAAAGATTTTATCGATCTGATAAATCAAGAAATAGAAATCATAACCACTATGGATTAGGTCTTGCCATTGCTAAAAATATTGTGATAAACCATAAAGGAGAAATCTCTGCCTCATCTAAAGAAGGATATACAACTTTTAAAGTAATATGGAAAAATTCCAAATAAAAAAAGATAGGATTAGTCATCATTTGATTTTCCTATCTTTTTTATTTCATCAACAGAAACATTAGCAATCTTAGCAATCTTCTTTAAAGGTATTTCTTCTGTTAACATTCCTTTAATCATTTCGATTTTTTTCTGTTTGATTCCTTCTTTTAGTCCCTCTTGTAATCCTTCTTGTAATCCTTCATTTTTAGCATCTTCTAAGACATTGTGCCTAACAACATCAGCCCAAAAATCTGGGTTCCATTCTGATAACCATTTTACATCTTTACCTGCATCTTCACAATCTGATACAAATTTTTCCTTTTCCTTATCATTCATCACTAAACTTGCAATCTCCTTTAATTCAATAAAATTATCTGCTTTAAGCAAAGATAACCAAATAATATCATCACTTAAATAACTACTTTGATTATAATAAAGTTCTTTATAATAATCAAGAGACTTACAAATAATTTTATAATTATCTAAAAGTATTTGATGACTTTTTGTAGATAGTATTTGATATTCTTCATCTAAATATTTATCACTTTTATTACAATTTAAATTTAATTGATAAAAGAATACTTTAGAAAAATCTTGATAATTAATTCCAGCATCAGTTGTATCGATTGTAATTTTATTTAAATAAAAAGTATTTCTTACTTTAATATTATTAAATTTTTCAGAATTTACCTCAATATCTATTCTTAAATTATGATTAATACGAACATATATATCTACTGTTTTATGATATTCTTTTTCTCTAGATTTAATAAGTTCATTGTTTAAAATAGTAATACAAGCAAGATTAGGATTAATATCTAATTTTAATACACTAATTAAGAATTTCTTTAAAATTTCAGGATTGTTGGTAAAAATACGTTTAAACATAAAATCACGAGTTAAAGGAATAAAATTATCTTCTGCTATTGTATCCATCTTTATTCTCCTTTCTAGTGGAATAAATCCCTCTAATAATATTGTTCTATATATCTACAAAAAAATCCTTTCTCTTTTCTCAAAAATATTTTTAAAGTTTAATTTTAATGAAGTATTTTCCATAAAAAATATCAATTTCAGTTTGATTTCAGTTTCTTTGTTTATGATGAATTTGTTTAAAAAAACAAGAAAAGAGGAATGATAGATGTATATTTTAAAAAATGCTTTTATTTCAATCAAAAGAAATAAAGGAAGAAACATTTTAATTGGGATTATTTTAGTCGTAATTGCCTGTGCTTGCACAATAACCTTAGCAATCAATAACACAGCTTCTGATTTAATATCTTCTTACAAAAATTCATACAAACATGAGTTATCAATTACTTTCAACAGAGAAAACATGAAAAAAGATATGGATTTTTCCAATAAAGATAGTATAGAAGAAGCAAAAGATAAATTTGAAAATATTACCAGCTACACCGTAAGTGATATCAAGAACTTTAGTAAAAATAAACATATTACAAGTTATTACTATACAGAAGAAATTTCTTTAAATGGTTCATCTATTACTAAAGTAGAAAGCACTTCTAATGAAGATAATAATCATCATGGACCTAAAATGGAAAAACAAAACAATCAACTTGATTTTACTGTAACAGGTTATAGTAATAATGAAGCCATGAGCGAATTTATTTCAGGAAAATATAAAATGAGCTCAATCGAAGATGATGCTTGGGATAAAGCATTCAATGGAAATTATGTTTTTATTAATGAAGAATTAGCATCTTATAACAATCTATCTTTAGGAGATAAAGTTACTTTAAAAGATAGTGATGAAAATACTTATGAATTTGAAATTGTTGGAATATTTAAAGAAAATAGTGATGGGGACGACGAGGTAAGTCTATTTTCAAATTCTGCTAATACAATCATTACTAGCACGACAGCAGTAGAGTCGGTTACTTCGGCTAATGAAAATGTAAAAGCAAATCTTAAACCAACTTTTATTATTGACTCTTATGATAATCAAGAGGAGATCCAAGAGGATTTTTATCAAAAGGGATTAGATGAAAATTATAAAGTGGAAACGAATGAAGAAGAGGCTACGTCTGCTTTATCTGGTGTTTCTAATGTTCAGACATTTTCGACGATTTTCTTTATTATTACTTTAATTTTGGGTGGTGTTGTCTTATTTATTTTAAATATGATTAATATTCGAGAAAGAAAGTATGAAATTGGGGTATTAAGAACAATTGGGATGAGTAAGTTTAAACTCACTATGCAGTTTGCCTCAGAACTTTTAATCGTAACTTTAATTTCTGTATTATTAGGTCTAGGAATAGGGGCAGTTAGTGCAAAAGGAATAAGTAATTCCTTGCTACAAAGTGAAATTACTAGAACCAATAATGAAGAGGAAAAAGTGCAGATGAATTTTGGGGGACAAATGCCAGGAGAAGGACGAAAGAATAATCAATCTAATATTTTACGGAATGGTCCTAGTGTTTCTGATTATCAGGAAATTGATGCTGTAGTGGATATTAAAGTTGTTTTAGAACTTTTAGGAATTAGTTTAGGACTCGTTTTCGTTAGTAGTCTTGCTTCGATGATTTCTATTCAGCGTTTTTCCCCATTGACGATATTAAAGGAGAGATCTTAAATGAAGAAAATGATAAAACAAAAAGAAAGTCAAAAGATAAGTACTTTAAATAAAAAAGAGAAAAAGAATCATGTTCTTTTGAAAATTTGCGCGGCTGGTTATCGCTATGGTGATGCGAAAGAAGATGAATATGCGATTAAAAATATTAACTATGAATTTGAACAAGGGAAAATTTATGCGATTAAAGGACGGAGCGGTTCGGGGAAAACGACATTGTTATCTTTAATTAGTGGTTTAGAGAGGTGTACGGAAGGTCAAATTCTTTTTGATGGGAAAGATTTAAAAGAGATGAATCTAGATACTTATCGAAATCATGAAATTGGAATTGTTTTTCAAAGTTATAATCTCTTGCCCCATATGAGCGCGATGGAAAATATTATTCTATCGATGGATATTAGTGGGATGAAATTAAAAGAGAAAAAGAAAAAGGAAAGGGCACTTGAATTAATGCGGGAGGTAGGACTTCAAGATAGTTATGCGACGAGGCGAATTTTAAAACTATCTGGTGGTGAGCAACAGAGAGTAGCGATTGCTAGAAGTCTATCTTACAATCCAAAAATGATTATTGCTGATGAACCAACGGGAAATTTAGATAAGGAAACTGAAAAAGAAATCTTGGCTATTTTTAAAAAATTAGCGCATGAAGAAAATAAATTAGTCATTATTGTTACCCATTCTAAAGAGGTGTGTGAGATGGTGGATGAGGTTTATGAATTAAAAAAGGGGAAGTAGAATTCCTTTTTTTTTATGGGGAAAATACGGATAAAGAATCAATATGGATAAAAAAGGACTAGAAAATGAAAAAAAACATGGTATAATAAAGGCACACGAAAGGGATATTTTCATGATTGATTGTTTTATTAATGAAAATGACTAATAGATACGAGGAGATTTAAAATGAAGAAAAATTATATGTTTGAAGCGGCTTTGAAGTCAATTGATCAGCGAGTGGAGGAGGAGATTTCGCGCGATCCTACTCTTAAAAAGATTGCCGAGTTACAGTGCTACCGTAAAAGATTAGGGGAAGAATTTTCGAAAATGATGGCTTTGGAAAATGGATTCCGTACAAGGGAAGAACAAAAAAAATTTGATGCTGAGTTTTTGCGTTTAGCTATTTTAAGTCAGTTGTGTAATCGGGAATTGAATAATCTTCGTAAAAAGGAAGCAAAGAATCGTTTGATAAAAAGTCGAAGAAGATAGTTTTTTGAAGAGTTTGTTGATTTAAAATTATTAAGGATCATTTTTTTTAGATGGTGGGAAAGGAATTTTCTTGAATCAATTTTTTTTCAGGCGATTATGCTCTAGTTTATGATGATATTGATGAGAAAATAAAATAAATTATGCTATAGATTTATTAATGGGAGTGTTGATTTATAACTATGCTTAAATTAAATAATAAGAAATATAGTAAAGTTTCATATCAAGTATCTTTTGGAGAGTATAAAGTTAAGCAGAATGGTAAAGAAAGAACAGGAAAGTCTCCTCGAATTACTTTTATGTTAGAGGATTTTCATTTAATGTTAGAATTCATTTATGACAAAGAATGGATTAAGAAATTAAAAATAAATGATAAAAAAGAGATATCTAGTTATTTAACCGATATTACATATAGTGATAGTAAAGGATGGATTTCTCTAATTTATGGAACATATAAATGTTTTTTAAAGCGTATAGACGATGAGTTTTATCTTCTAGATTTTTACTGTAATACAATAGATGAAGAAGAATTTAGTATTTTATTAAATGAAAAAATAAACTTCACCATAGAAGAATAAGTATTTTTAGTAGAAGGAGACACTATCTTTTTCCTTTCATTTGAAAATACTGATAAAAAAATAAACTAAAAAAATCTCAATCTCAGTGAAAAACTTTTAAAATAGTAAAATAATTTGAAGGATTTTTTGAATAAAGAAAAAAACTTATACTAAATAGTTTAAGTCCAAAATAAACGAAAATAATTTCATTATTATTCTACTAAAATATACCAATATTTAAAAATATATGATAAGATGAATATGAAAGTTGGTGAAGTGATGGATAATTTTACAATTGAAATGAATAAACTAAAAAATGAATTAGATAATGCAATTAATTCTTTGCAACCAAAACAACCATATATTAAATATGAAAATTTAAAACTTTATTTTAAAGTTTTTTCTCCAAGTATAGATGTTATTCAGAGTAATGAAAATTGTTTCCAATTTAAATATTTTTCTAAAAATATAAAAAAATTAGAGTCTAATAAATATAAAAAAATAAATGACGCTCATGATATGGTTAATTCTTTATGTAATGATATAGACAGTTATCTGAAAAAAGTAGAACAACAACAAATCATAAAAGAAATTACTTTCAGTTTTAATTGTGAACATAATAGAAATTTTTTAGATTTAGAATTATGCGATCGTTTATCTGATAAATATATTAATGATAAACTAATCTCCAAATATGAACATTTTAATATTATTAATAAAATCCAAGAAACAAATTCTGGATGTAAATTGTACGAGCAGTATATAGAAAAGGATAATAACTATTTTTATGAATATTTTTTAATGATTAATTCTTTATGTATAAATATGACTTTGAATACTTTTTGTAATTCTACAATGAGTAATCTTGTAAGAAAACTACTGTTGTCTTGTAGCTTTTCTAAAGAATTAGTAATGGAAAATCTTTATTTAGGAATAACAAAAGAAGAATTGGATTTAGCGTTTGAGATTGAAGAAAAGGAGGAAGAGAGTTTAAAAAAGGAAAATACTTTTGAAAAAAATAATTTATTAAGTGATGAGAATAATAAAGAGTTTAAAAAATTAAATAATTTATTAGCCAATTTTGAATTATTAAAAAATGATTCTAATTTCAATGATGATATGGCTTTTAATATACTTCTCTTAGGAAATGATACTGCAGAAAAAAACTTTTTATTAAATTCAATAAAAGATACTTTTAGAAACCACATTGAAAATAAAGAAAAAATAAATATATTTGAATTAGACATGAAAAAAGATAGTGATTTTTTTGAAAAATCAATAAAAAAAATGATTGAAAAACTGAAATTATATAATTTTTTAATTATTCATAATTTTGATATGATAGAAGAATATGATACCACAGTTCAATTAAACATAATTAATTCAATAATTAACCTAGAAAATTATTTTGGCATTGTTGTATGTGGCGATACGAACAAAACCTTAGACATTGTTAATAAAACAAATGGATTAGAAGATAAATTTTCCTTTAGATTTAAATGCAAAGATTATGATATGGATACAATGTATAATTTATTAATTTCTAAACTTAGTATTACCAATTATAAAATTACTTTAGAACCAACATACACAAAAAAGGTAATAAAAAAATTACTTCTAAAATCAACGGCCAAAAATGAAAAATTTTTAAATAATTTATACACTAAAATGTTAAAATATGTATTAGAAAATGAAATAAACGAGTTTGGCCCCCAATCATTACCAAGTATCAATCAAACAGACATCATCAACAACGCAATGAATGAATTAAATAGTTTAATTGGCCTAGGGAACGTAAAAGACCAAGTGAATAAATTAATTGCATTTTGGAAATTTAAGAATGAAACAAATAATATAACCAATCTGGAAGCTCAATACTATAACATATTTTTAGTAGGAAATTCAGGAACGGGAAAAACAACGATAGCAAAATTAATCGAAAAACTATTATATTCTCTAAATTATATCAGCGAAGATAAATTTATTGAAATAACCCCCAATGATTTACTAGGTGATTATTTGGGACAGACAAAAACAAAAACAAGGGAAATATTAAACCAATCTAAAAATGGAATATTGTTTATTGATGAAGCTTATTTATTTTTAAGTAACGATGAATATTTTAAAGAAGCTTTGGTAGAATTACTAAAATATATGGAAAACCCTAAAAATATAGTATTATTTGCAGGCTATCCCAATTTGATGGATAATTTCTTGAATTTAAATAGTGGCTTAAAATCAAGAATAGCAACAATTATAAATTTTGATGATTATAGTCAAGAGGAATTAATAAAAATCTTAAAGATTAAACTAAAAAAACAAAATATAACAATTGATATAGAAGCATTGGAAAAAATCAATGACATTTTATCTAAAACAATGAAAGAAAAGAATTTTGGTAATGCTAGATATATTGACAAACTTATCACGAAATTATTGATGAAACATGCTGAGAATGTTTATTTAAATCAACATAAAAACTTATTAATAATTACTAAAGATGATGTAGATGAAAATGAAATATTAAATGATAAAATTAAAAAAACTAATAATTTTGGATTTACCCAAAAGAATGGAGATGTTTAAATGATACCTTACGTAATACAACAAACTGAAAATGGAGAAAAAACTTATGATATTTATTCAAGACTGCTAAAAGAAAGAATTATCTTTTTAAATGGAGAAATCAATAACAATGTTGCTAATATTGTTGTTGCCCAATTACTTCATTTACAAGCAGAAGATCCAAATGCGGATATAACAATGTATATTAATTCCCCAGGTGGAAGTGTCATGGATGGATTAGCTATATATGATACAATGAATTTTATTAGTTGCGATGTTTCAACAATATGTGTTGGCAGTTGTGCAAGTATGGCCTCTGTTATCTTATCTAGTGGGACAAAAGGAAAAAGATATGCTCTAAAAAATAGTGAAATATTAATCCATCAAGCAAGCGCTGGAACTAGCGGTACTGTTGCAGATATGACAATTGATTTACAACACGTAATCAAAATGAATGAAAAAACAAAATCAATTTTGGCTAAAAATACAGGACAATCTGTAGAAAAAATATCACATGATATTAATAGAGATTATTGGTTATCTTCAAATGAAGCCTTACAATACGGAGTTGTTGATAGCATAATTTAAGACATCATTTTCTGGATAACCGATATACAAAATTTGTAATAATATCAATTTTATAATATTTTGAAAATTACGTTTTTTCAAGTTAAAATAAGGATTAGAAATGATAATAAAATTACATTAAGAATCATATTTATTGTTCGGATAATAAAGAACTATAAAAATATTTATTGTCATTAAAAGAAATAAAAAAATAAACAGCAATGATGAAAAACTAACGATTTAGTATAATTAAATATTAATCCTCAAATGATTATTAAAGAAATTAAATTATTCATCAATACCTTAAATATGCCTGATTCTTTATTATTTTAATAAACACTTAGAAAAAAATAATGGCAAATAAGAAAAAGATTTAAATGATTTATTTTATGATGTTGTTTATGTGATTTTATTGAAAGTTTATTACCGATAAAGGCTATTAATAATGAGATATTATTGATGAAAAAAAATTAAAGATAAGTAATTTTAGTAGAACCGAATATTCTACTTTTTTTCTTTGATATGAAAAATACTCTATAAGAATATTTTTTTATTTTGTCTTGACAATTGAATAACTGTTCAACTATAATGAATATAGTTTAGTAGGGAGGAAGATGATGGAGAAGAAAGAATTGATGTGTGACTGTAATATTATTCATCAAAGTGCAGTGGATATGGCTTTAAAAAATAAACCTGAGGAAGTAGAGTTAGAGAATTTAAGTGCTCTTTTTAAAATATTAGGAGATAGTACAAGGACAAAAATTTTATGGATATTAGATCATCATGAGATGTGTGTATGTGATATTGCGAATGTTTTAAATATGACCAAATCGTCAATTTCTCATCAATTAGCTATTTTAAGAGAGTCGGGTATTGTTCGATTTCGAAGAAGTGGTAAAGAAGTATATTATACTTTGGATGATGAACATATTAGTCATTTGTACGAAATTGGTCTAGAGCATATTCATCATAAAATGAAAGGAGAAGATTATGCATAAATATCAATATCATATTAATAATTTAGATTGTGCTGATTGCGCTAGAGAAATTGAGGAGGTCTTAAATGAAAATGAGAACTTTCATCATGCGGTGGTTAATTTTAATACTTGTAAAGTTTCTTATGAATCAGAGAAAAATTACAGTTTAGAAGAATTAAACCAAATCATTCAAAAAGTAGAACCAGAGGCTTATATTAGTCTTGAAGAGGCGGAAAAGAAAGAGAGCAAGATTTATCTTTTTATCATTGGACTTGCGATTGGGTTAATTGGCTATTTTCTCCCATTTCCGAAAAGCATCAAATGGATTTTTTATCTTATTTCTTATGCAATTTTACTTTATCGAACGAGCATGAATGCGGTTAAACTTTTACTAAAAGGAAATGGGGTAAATGAAAATGCTTTGATGACGATTTCTTGTATTGGGGCTTTATGTATTGGGGAAGTATTAGAGGGAATTATGGTTATTTCCTTATATACAATTGGAAAAATTTTAGAAGAAAAGGCGGTAAATAACTCTAGAAATTCTATTAAGAGTCTTTTAAATCTTAAAGAGGACTATGCGAATCGAAAGATTGGAGCGGGTCAAGAAAAAATTCCAGTTGAAGAAGTAAAAGTTGGGGATATTCTAGTGGTAAAAAAGGGGGAAAAAATTCCTGTTGATGGTATTGTTGTTAAAGGGGAGAGTAAAATTGATGCTTCTGCTTTAACTGGTGAAAGTGAGAAAGTAGCAATTAAGGAGGGAACAGAAGTTTTATCGGGAAGTATTAATTTAGGAGATATTATTGAAATCAAAGCAACATCTTTATTTTCAGATTCGACTGTTTCTAAAATTTTAAATTTATTAGAAAGTGCTACAGATAAGAAAACGAAAACGGAAACGCTTGTTTCTAAAATTAGTAGAATTTATACGCCATTTGTTATTATTACAGCAGTCTTGGTGATGATTTTCTTGCCTCTTATCTTTCATATTCCCGTAACAGAGGGGATTTACAGGGGACTTACTTTCTTAGTTATTTCTTGTCCTTGTGCGATTGCGATTTCTGTACCTTTATCTTATTTTACAGGAATAGGGGTTGCTAGCAAGAAAGGAATTTTAATTAAAGGAAGCAATTATTTGGATAATTTAAGTAATGCAAGTCGTATTATTTTTGATAAGACGGGAACACTAACTAATGGTTCATTTAAAGTATCTTCAATTGAGATTATGGATAAGTTTAGAAATAAGTATTCTTATGATGAGGTTGTTGATCTTTTAAGAAAAGGTGAATCATTCTCTAATCATCCTATTGCAAAGTCAATTATGAACTTAAAAGAAGAAAAAGTAGACAACAAAGATGTTTTAGATTTTAAAGAAATTGCAGGAAAAGGAATTGAATTTACTTTAGAGGGCAAAAAAATATTTATTGGTAATCAAAAACTTTGCAATTGTAAAGAAGATGCAATGCTTCATTTAAATATTGATGGAGAACATGTTGCGTCCGTTTCGATTGATGATGGAATTAAGAAAGGTGCTAAAGAGGTTATTCAAACGTTAAAATCTTATGGCATTAAAACTTATATGTTTACTGGAGATAAAAAAGATATATCGGAAGAAATTGGAAAGAAACTTGCGCTTGATGAGGTTTATACGGAAATGCTTCCAACGGATAAATTTGAACAATTTGAACGCGTTAGTGAGAGTGGTGGGATTACGATTTTTGTAGGAGATGGAATTAATGATGCTCCCGTTTTAAAAAGAGCCGATATTGGAATTTCTATGGGAGGCGTTGGTAGTGATTCAGCAATAGAAGCCAGCGACGTTGTCTTAATGAAAGATGACTTAACCAAGATTCTGCTTGCTATTGATATTTCAAAATACACCAAAAAAATTATTCAAGAAAACTTAATCTTCGCTCTTATGGTAAAAGCAATTATCTTACTTCTTAGTGTGTTTGGATTTGCTAATATGTGGTTAGCAGTATTTGCTGATACTGGTGTTACTTTATTAACGGTAATTAATACACTAAGAATTATGAAAAAATATAAATAATATAGGAATAAAATACTTAATAAGTACTTTTCTCTAAGTTAAATAAAAAATACTTGGTAAAACGATGTTTTTGTTAGTTACTAACTGAAAAAGTCGGGAGATAATATGGGAAGTGAAGAATTAGGAGATAATTTATTTAGAATTACTCAAACAGAGGCAGTTTTAAGAGAAGATAATATTATAGGAGAAAATAATGCTAATAAAACTCACTATGATATAGGTAAAAATATTAGAGAAACAATAAAAAAAAATCATAGAACAATGCCAGAAAATTTACCGACTCCAGAAAAAAGTTTAAAAGAATTAGAAAAAGAGAAAAAAGATTCAAATAAGCTACTTCAAGATAAAAACTCATTATGATTGTGATATAATAATTACAGGATGTGGTTATATGTCAAAGGAATCAAAATTATATTTATTTAGAGATAGAAAAGATTATATAAAGAAAATGACTAATGATGATGTAATAAATGTTATTGGTACAAAAGGTTCCGGTAAAACAACAAGTACACTGAAATATATTAATGATGATAATTATATTGTTATTAATTGTGATAGATTGTATGAAATGCCAACTGATAAAGTTGTTGAGGATAAATATTTAACTGAAATAAAAGATTTTTTAAAAAATAAATATGGAAAAATATGTGAGGGTGAAGAGTTTGTAAATTGCTATAATGACATATTAGATTTTATCAAAAGTAAAAAGAAAAAAGCATTAATTGAAGGTAATGTAATCTATGATATTAAACCAATAACATTATTAAAAGGTACTGTAATTATTAAAAGAACTGGAATAATAAAATGTTTTGTACGAACAGTGAAGAGAGATTATCCAATTAAATATTTCATAAATCAAGAAATTGAAAAGCATGGTAAAATATTAGGAAGATTCTATAGACTTAAAAATATAATAAAAAGAAGAAAAAACATTTTTAAAATTTATCATGAAATTGAAAATATAATTGATGACTTAGAAACATATAAAAATGATTAACTGTAATTATTGATTTAATTAATTTTATTAAAAAACATTTAAATGAAAAATTCTATATGAATGGCACTCAAAGAATTAATATTAGGGATGTAATAGCTCGTGAATTATGTGTGAATTTATTAATTCATAGAGAATACTCCAATCCAGTTCCAGCAAGGCTAATTATAACTAAAGAATCAATAACGACTGAGAATGCTAATAGATCAAGAAATATTGGTTATATAGATATTAATAATTATTCTCCGTATCCTAAAAATGCTAATTTTTTAAAGAAATTGGTTTGGCAGAGGAATTAGGTTCTGGAATAAAAACTATAACAAAATACAATAAAATATATAGTGGGGAAGTTCCAAGTTTTAAAGATGATGAGATTTTTACTGTTATAGTTCCATTAACAGAAAAAGTGAAGGATATATCATTAGAAGTCATTGAAGAAATGGATGAATTAAAAATTAAATTACTTAATTATATTAAAAATAATAGTGGTGTAAATCGCCAAGAGATTAATAAATATATGTATCCTTTATTTGATACCCAAAATGAAAACGAATTAAATAACAAAACTAGATATATCATAAATTTTTTAAGGGAAAGAGATTTAATTTATAATAAAGGAACAAAAAATAAACCCCAATGGGTAATTAAAAAATAGATTCCTTGCAGTGTTAACAACTGCAAACAACTGCAAACAAAAATATTTTGAAGACAGTATCTAATTAGATTGGAGGAAATATCATGAAATTAAATAATCAAAATCAAAAAAAGTTACTTTATGTAGTTAAAGGAATAAATGGATGTTGTATTTTGCCTTTAGAAGAATGGATAAAATGGTTACTTTATTCAAATGAAAGAAGTACTTCTCATAAAAATATTGAAAACATGTCCCTAGAAGAAATAAAAGAATATAAAGAACAATTTGAACAAGTAAAAATGGCGGAATTATTTTTCAAATACCAAAACAAAGAATGTACAGAACTAGAACATGATTTGGTATATCAATATATGATAAATCATTCTATTGAACAGTTGATGGAAAGTAAAATGAATGAAAAAGAATTAAACCAAGCAAAGATACTTTTAACTGAACTAAAAAACTTATCTTCATCAGAAATTAAAAATTATATTCAGGAAAAAAATTCGGATTATAATAATTTATCTAAAATAGATGCTTATGTTCTTCATTATATTAGTATCTTTAATTATAATAAAGCATCAACTGAAGCAACCAAAAAAATTATTCAACAAAATAAAGAAAAAGAAGTTAAATTAAGAAAAAGTTTGCATAAAGATTATGGCTATTTTTCTTAAAAATAGATTGATTATTATTAGTTTAAGTCAAGATACTTAGGAAAAAACTCTGTTGCCCTAGATAACGTGACCATTGAGGATACAAACAATAAATTAAATGGGAAATCAACCACTTATAAAAATATCTTTCTTTATCAGTCGATGAGTGGAGATGCCGATACAGGCGTTGCCACATTCAAATCAAGTAATAGTAAAATTACAACTAACAAAGGAGATACTTTATATGTAAATGAAAAAGCAATAAACAAATAATAAAGCAAATCAAAGAGAAATTTGCTTTTTTTCATGATATAATTAAGACATGAAAGTGAGGAAGAAAATGAAAGTTTTATCGATAAAAGAGCCATTTGCTACCTTAATTAAAGATGGTGTAAAAATATATGAAACAAGAAGCTTTAAAACCAATTACCGAGGAGAAATTTATATTCATGCTAGTAAAGCAATGAGTAAATCTGAAAATGTAGAAAAAGCGATGCCTTATTTAAAAAGTGAATTAAATCCAGGTTATATTTTATGTAAATGTAATTTAGTGGATTGTATTTACATGACAGAAGAATTTATTCAAAAAATTAAAACCGAAACCAACGAGAGTGATTATGGTCACTACGAAGTAGGAAGATACGCTTGGAAGTTAGAATTGATTGAAGTTTTAGAAGAACCAATCCCAGCTAAAGGAAAATTAGGAATATGGAACTATGAAAACTAAAAATAATAGGGATAATTGATATTTAATTTATCTCTATTCTAAAACAAAAAAAGTAATAGTAAAATTTTAAATCATTCAATAAAATACTTATTAAGTATTATCCCTTTCTTAATGATTTTTCTATTATTTTTACTTTGAGTTTATTAAAGAAATTAAGAAGTATATTTAAAAAATTATAGGAGAGTATATGATATATTTTTTATATTAAGAAGAGGAATTAAAATTATTTTTTTGCTTTTTTTTAGAAAAGAAATAAAATTAAACTGTTGGTAAAGAAAGTTTTGTTAATAGTTTTTTTCATATTTTATAGAAAAGTACTGATCAGTATTTTACTAAAATATGTATTTATATATTTAAAATTACTATAATAAACATTTTTTTATTTTTGTATTAATATCCCTCTAAAACTATAAATAAGTTTATTTTCTAACAAGTATAAAAATTTGTAGATTGTAGAAAATAATAAAAACGATTATAATGAATTTTGTTAATCATAAAGGAGGGATAAATATGTATTATGGTGCTGGAACATATGAGGCTTTTGCTCGTCCAGAGAAGCCAATTGATGTAGATAAAAAGTCTGCCTATATTATTGGAACTGGTCTAGCAGGACTTTCAGCAGCGTTCTATCTTGTAAGAGATGGACAAATGAAGGGAGAAAATATCCATTTATTAGAAAAATTAGACTTAGCAGGTGGCTCTTGTGATGGAAGAAGAGACATTACTAAAGGATTTTATATGCGTGGGGGAAGGGAGATGGATAACCACTTTGAATGTATGTGGGATATGTTTAGAAGCGTTCCCTCTATAGAAACACCAGAGGTTTCGGTATTAGATGAATATTACTGGTTAAATAAACATGACCCAAATTATTCTCTTTGTCGAGCAACAATCAATTGTGGAGAAGATGCGCATACGGATAAGTTATTTAAATTAGATAAAAAATCAGCATTAGCATTATCAAAATTATTTATTACTAAAGAAGAAGATTTAGAAAATAAAAAAATCTCTGATGTCCTACCAGATTCTTTTTGGGAGACAAACTTTTGGCTATATTGGCAGACTATGTTTGCTTTTCAAAAATGGTCTTCTGCCTTAGAGATGAAAAGATATTTATGTCGATATGTTCATCATATTGATGGTTTACCAGATTTTTCAGCTCTACGTTTTACAAAATATAATCAGTATGAATCCATGATTTTACCACTAACGAAATATTTAGAAAATCATGGCGTAAAAATCGAATATGGCATAGATGTTAAAAATGTCCTATTTGATAATAAAGAAGAGAAAAAAGTAGCAACAAAAATCATTTATGAAAAAGAAGGTCAAGAAAAGGAATTTATCTTAACAGAAAACGATTTAGTCTTTATTACCAATGGTTGCTGTACAGATACTTCTTGCTATGGAGATCAAAATACAATACCAGATTTATCGAAAGTTAAGAATGGAGAAGGAGAATCTTGGAACTTATGGAAAAATATTGCATCTCAAGCTACCAATGGTGAATTTGGAAATCCAGATAAATTCTGTAGTAATACGGATGAAACCAATTGGATGAGTGCAACAGTTGAAGTAAGTGATGAAGAAATAATTAAACATATCATTAATATTTGCAAAAGAGACCCTAGAGAAGGAAAGGTAACAACAGGAGGAATTGTAACTGTAAAAGATAGTATGGAAAACTGGTATTTATCTTGGACAATCAATCGCCAACCACAATTTAAATCCCAAAAGAAAAATAGTGTATTAGTATGGGTATATGCTCTAAATACTAATCGTGAAGGAAATTTTGTAAAAAAACCAATTCAAAATTGTACTGGTCGCGAAGTATGTGAAGAATGGTTATATCATATTGGAATACCAACAGATAAGATTGAAGAATATGCTAATAAATGTAACACCACAACTTGCTATATGCCATATATTAACGCTTTCTTCCAACCAAGAGAAGAAAAAGATAGACCACTTGTTGTACCAAAAGACGCAGTTAATTTTGCCTTTATTGGTCAATTTGCAGAAACACCTAGAGATACAATCTTTACAACCGAATATTCTATTCGAACAGGTATGGAAGCTGTATATACACTACTTAAAGTTGATAGAGCTGTACCAGAAGTATGGGGAAGTAAATATGATGTTCGAGAATTATTAAAAGCTTGCTTCTATGCGGTAGATAAAAAATCAGTAGACGAACTTCCTTTATCATTTGCAGAAAAACAAGCCATCAAAATCTTGGAGAAAAAAGTAAAAGGAACAGATTTAGAACTTCTATTAAAAGAAAGTGGTTTATTTAAAGAGTAAAGAAAAAAATGAGACATCTTAATTTGGGTGTTTCATTTTTTTGTATGTAAAGTACTGACGTAGAAAAGCACTTATTTTATAGAAAAAAGTAGGTTATGACGTTTGACAAAATAAGGAAATCTGATAAACTAGAATTATAATTAGATAAGATTATAAAAAATAAAATCTAAAAATAATTTTTTAATGGAGGAAGACTATGAAAAAGCAATTACTTATTATTTTCCTGTGTGGAGTTATGGCACTAGGAGTGACAGGTTGTGGAAAATCAAAAAATGAATTGGATATAGGAAATAAGTCTAATATTAAAATTTCACAAAATGATGTTATAATGACTATTAAAGAAGGAACATTAACAAATAAAAGTGCAACTTTAGTTTTAACTAATCATAGTGATAAAAAATTTCAATATGGAAATCCTTATGAAATAGAGATTAAAAAAGATGGAGAATGGCATAAAATAAATGCGGAATTAGATTTCGATATGCCAGCTTTTCAACTTTCAGCAAAAGAAAGTAACGAAATTGAACTTGATTGGGAAAATGGATATGGTAAACTTGCAAAAGGAACTTACAGAATTATAAAAGAAATTGACTATGAATATAAAGAAGGAAAATACGAAACTTCCAACATAGCAGTTGAATTTAATATTAAATAAAAATTACAATTTAGTAATCAGTTAGAAAAATAGTCATTTATCGAGTAGATCAGTTTTAAGATTTACTCTTTTTTTGATATAATTAGAGAGAAAGAAAAATAGTAATTTGTAATTTAGTTCTCTCTTAATAGATTTGTATTAATAATTAAGAGGATGAAAAAATAATATTTTGT